>JAJRUK010000220.1 GCA_024277835.1 Planctomycetota bacterium
TCCGCCATCCTCATCCGGGGATCGACCGCGCGTTGTCGAACCTCAAACGCGTCCGATCCATTCACATATCGCCTGCAACCCATCTCAACCCCGCGCCCCGCCGATTACAACTTCCCTTATCGAAACGTAGGGCGGGCACTGCCCGCCTTGACCGGTGGCGGTGGGTAAAACCCGCCCTACAAGACTGATTAGAACTTTTTGGAGATTACGATATGCAAGGAAGAAAACGACCGACTACGATCCTGTGTTTGATCGCAGCTGGTTTCGCTGTCGCTTACACGACACCCGCGGATGCAGCCTTAGTAAAGACCAAGACAAAGTTTGATAGGAACACGAATGCCACCGTCACGAGCGGCACGCCTGGATGCATCGTCATCACGACCCCGATGCCAATCGCGGTCGGCAAGAGAGACCGCCGAGTTCCATACGTTGCCGTCTGCGTCGCTGGTGCGGCCCCGTGTTCGTCAGCGATTACTGTTTCTGGGACGAAGTCAGACGGAACAGCACTAAACAATGTTCTCGATCGGACTTTGTTTTGCAACGCGAATTGCTTGGCAGGAGAGTCCAATATCGGGTTAGAATGCGAGAGCGACGCGTGCATCTGTGGTGCCGATGATTCGCTAGATTGTGTCTACGACTATCAGGACGGATGCCCGGACTTCCCAAGCTGTAGCACATGCGATTTATTGGGCGCTTGCGTTGACAACCTCGGCTGTTTCGAGGACGTCCAAACCGAATGCGAAGGCGGGGGCGGAACCTATTTGGGAGACGGAACCCAATGTCCGACCGGCGCCTGTTGTTCTTCAGGCGGAACGATGTGCTCCTGCCAAGAAGCGATTACTGAATTCGATTGTTCGATCCTGCAGGGTTCCTTCTTTGAGGGCGCGATCTGCGATAATGTGTGTATCGACGGTAATTGCATCCCCGCCGTATCTGAATGGGGCATGATCGCGATGGTGCTTCTGGTTCTCACCGCTGCCACAGTCATCATGTCGCGCCGCCGTGCGTTCTTGGAGGGCCACCCAATGACCTAAAGCTTCGGCGATCGATCCCGTCTCTCGCGCAGCCTCGGCTTCCCCTTCCGGGCACGAGGGACCGCAGGAATCATCGACGAAGCGAATCGCAGATTGCCCCGCTTGACGCTCCGGGTTAGCGGCGAGCGGGGCATCTGTGTTGGCACTTGGTGTTGCAGTAGGGTATGATATGCCCTGCGGCGGTCGCATCGCGAAAGGCGGGTCTGCGCCAGCGGGCCGTCGCAGAATGCCCGCGGAGTGCGAGTCCACAACGGGCTGGGAGAAAGCGTCGGTGGCGAAAAATAGTAAGAAACATTCTGACAAGACAAACACCGGAACCACCGACTCCAGCGAGAGTTGCAAACTCGGTGAACCTCGCAAGAAAAGGCAGGCCTCCAAACGCCCGATCTTCCTGTTCGTGCTCGCGTTCGTGTTCCTGCTGATGGGGTTCTATGCGATCACGTTCATTCCGTATCTCAACATGAAGCTCCTCCCCGCCCTTCAGGTCGTCAACGCCAAGACCTCCGCGGTGCTGATGAACATCTTCGGCGAAGGCGCTGCCGTTCGCGATACGACAATCTCATCCGCAAGGTACTCCGTCAACATCGCGCACGGTTGCGACGCGATTGAACCAATCGCGCTCTTCGTAGCGGCGGTCCTTGCATTTCCAGCGTCCGTGCGATCGAAACTGCCGGGCCTGCTTGTTGGCGTTGCGATGCTTTGCATCCTGAACCTCATCCGCATCATCAGCCTCTTCTATACCGGTGTCTATTGGCCTTCGATGTTTGAGATCATGCACATCGACATATGGCAACCGGCGTTTGTCGTCTTTTCGCTCTTCTTCTGGGTCGTGTGGGCACTCTGGGCCACCAAGCCAACACCGAGACCACAACATGCCAGCGTTTAAGCATGTCAGTTGGTTCTTCTTCAAGATCTGCGTGATCTATGGGTTCTTTATCGTTGTCGATTGCGGCGGCGTATACGCAACCGTCTTCAGGGCTTTCGGAAACGGTGCGTACGCGAACATGGGCGATCGTGGACGCGTCCGACTCATCAAAGCCCCGCCCGAGTTCCCCGACTACGACACCCAGGTCAAGCTGATCAACGGCAAGATTCGCGGTGCGCGCGGAACGATGGAAATCGCAACGCGCAAGACCGCTTATCTCCCGACGGCATTCACGATCGCCCTGGTCCTCGCAACGCCGATTCCGATCAAACGCCGAGCGATCGGGCTTATCATCGCGCTCGCGATGATAGGCGGCTTCGTCTTGTTTCAGTACTATTTGCAATTCGTGGAAGTCCTTAGCCGACAAGGCCCGCTCGATGTTTACGGCCTCAGTTCGTTCGTGAGGGGAGCGGTCGTCATCTTGATTAAGATTCTTTCGCTCACTCCGGTCACAGCTTACATCATCCCCGTTATCATCTGGGCGATCGTCATCTTCCGTCGCGACCAACTCGCTCAGCTGACAGCCCTCTGTCGCGGCGAAGAAGCGACGCATCTCTCGACAGCCTCGCAGCGCGCCTGAACCGCGCACAACCCCCGAGCCGCATGCTTTAGCTTGCGCGGACTCACGATTGAAAGGGTGTTACGGAACGAGAGTCGCCGCATACGGAACGGCTATTGCGAAATCGCAACCGACAACTTAGAACGTGCGTGAAGAGAAGTACCCTACGGTTCGCAACAAACCGAGCCGCGTCTCGCGTACACTTTTTTTGAGATACCCCGAATGTCGTCGTACGTCCCTACACTAGCCATCGCCATCGAAGAGGGCGCTTCCCAATCGCTTTTCGATCTCGCGCAAACTCTCGCAGCGGATCTCGCGATCCCGATCGCGAAGGACGAAGCACCGGCCGACTTGTTTCTTCACGTCCGTTCCGACGGTCTCGCGATCGGTCCACCGGGAAGTCGCACCGCAGTCTCAGTCGATTTTCTCGGCGGTTCTGCCGCGCACCGAAGAGTCAGCACCGGCGGAAAACGTCAGCCGCTCGCACGAGCACTAGGACTTAATAAAGGCCTTCACAACATCATCGACGCGACGGCCGGTCTTGGTCGCGACGCGTTCCAACTCGCAGCGATCGGATGCACCGTCACTGCCATCGAACGCTGCCACGTCCTCGCGGTGATGCTAAAGCACGGTCACGCGCGGGGGCTACATCGTGGCAGCCTTCCGATACGCGAGGTCTTGAATCGACTAACATTCGTCCACGCAGACGCAGCCACGTTTCTGCAAAACCTCGACAACTCACAGCGGCCCGATGCGATTTACCTCGACCCAATGTTCCCGACCAGGCCCGCGAGCGCGCTTGCAAAGAAGGAAATGCGGATCGTCCGCGACCTCGTGGGCGACGACCAGGACGCCGCGACTCTTCTGGAAACCGCTCGCCGCGTCGCGATGAGCCGGGTCGTCGTCAAACGCCATCCCCATAGCAGCCCACTCGCCATCGACCCGATCGCCTCGCACGGCGGCACAAGGGTCCGCTACGATGTCTTCGCACCGATTTCGTAGTGGACGCAGCTATATCCAAGCTCGACGAGCGAGCGGACCGAAGATCGTTCTCTAATTCTTGGCACGGAATTCGCCAGGCATTCTTGACCCGATCGCGGCGTGCGCGTACCGTGCTAATCGTAGTCGATAGCCCGTGTTCGGCGTTGATTGCGTGGAGGCGATGAATCAACCCCATCGCCTCGCAACCTGTGAATTTCTCATCAAGAAACGGAGCGAACTGTCATGGCGGTGCGTGTTGGGATCAACGGATTCGGTCGAATCGGTAGGCTGGCATTTCGGGCGATGGCCACTCGTGGCGGCGAGTTTGATATCGTCGCGATCAACGACCTGAGTAAACCGGAGCTGCTGCGCCAGCTTCTCAAGTATGACTCAGTTCACGGAAGGTTTCCCGGAACCGTTGAGTCAACCGACAACGCCCTCATCGTAAACGGCAAGGAGATCAAGGTCTTGGGCGAACGCGCCCCGGCGAAACTCCCGTGGGGCGACCTCGGTGTCGACGTCGCACTCGAATCAACGGGCGTCTTTACAAAGCGTTCCAGCGAGAAGGGTGGCTACGGCGACCATCTTTCTGCAGGAGCAAAGCGGGTCATCATCTCCGCACCAACGAAGGACGACCCCGACCTGATGCTGGTTCTCGGTGTCAACGACGATCAGCTAAACGCTTCGCACCTGTGCATCTCGAACGCGAGTTGTACCACGAATTGCCTCGCGCCGATGGTCAAAGTTCTTCATGAAGAGTTCGGGATTGTCGAAGGGTTGATGACGACTGTCCACGCCTATACCAACGATCAAAAGGTCGGCGACCTCGTTCACTCCGACCCTCGTCGTGCCAGGGCGGCTGCGATTAACATTATCCCGACAACGACCGGCGCTGCCCGCGCTGTTGGCAAGGTGTTGCCAGAGCTAAACGGCAAGCTAAACGGTTTCGCTCTTCGCGTTCCGGTGGCTGACGGTTCGCTCGTTGATCTTGTCGCGACGCTCAAGAAGTCGGTTACGAGAGAAGAGATTAACGCAGCCCTCAAGAACGCCGCCGAGGGCAAGCTCAAAGGTATTCTCGAATACTGCGAAGACCCGCTGGTCAGCACCGACATCGTCGGCAATCCGGCGAGTTCGATCATCGACGCACAAAGCACCATGACCATGCCAGGCGACGGCGGGAATCTGGTCAAAGTTGTGACATGGTATGACAACGAGTGGGGCTACTCTTGTCGAACCGCCGACCTGATCGCACGCGTCGCGAAGCTCTAACAGCCTGCTAACGCGATCGACGACCAGCCGCACTGGAACGTCCAAGCGCTCTTGAGCGTGTGCTCTTCCGTCCCGCCTTTACCAAGGGGCGGATTGAGGGGGGGGCCGCTTGGCTGGCGGTTGAAAAAGTGTGGCACCGGTTTGTAACCGGTGCAGTATCTCTTGGCGCGGGGTCTAGCACCTGTTACAAGCCGGTGCCACATAGAAAAACTTCGTTTTTCAACACGCTGTTAGTCTTCCGCCACACGATCAAACGAGAACACAATAACCATGTTCTGTAGTTTCGGTAGTACCGCGGGCTTTTCTTTGTGTCCTCGATCAATGCACGTGCGGCGTCTGGAAGTACTTCTCCCGACTGGCCCTCGCCATCAGCATCGGGAAAACAATATCGCTGAGGCAGCACGGAACGACCACCGCCGGGATGATAAACAAGAACAGTCGCCCAATCTGATCGATCCAATCAACGAGCCCGAGCGCCGAGACCATGTAAAAAATCGTGGCCATCGTTGAAGCGAAGACGTGCATCGAGTGGTACATGATCGTCGATCGCTGCACACCGCCCGCCGCCCACACGCCGATCAATACGCCGACCAGCGCAAACGGAACCACAATGTCCGGATGATGCACAATACAAAGATGCAGCGGAACATGCTTGCCGAGAATCCACAACGACACTTGCGGCATTGCGATATCGCTTAGCCCGCAAACGATCGTTGCACCAAGCAGTCCGATGATCATCGCCTTGATAAACTTCTTCTCGTAACGCACAAACATAGCCGTCGTCGCCGCGGCTGAGAAAAGCATATGCGCCGGGTGGAACAAGTGAAAAAACATCACGCCGTACGGATTCATCGCGGCATCACCAGCATGATCGTGACCCGCGTGCTCCAAAGATGCAGCCTCACCGCCAAACGCCGATGCCAGAACGCAAAGAACCCCCGCCAACATCAATCCGATGACAACCGCCGTCACCGAAAACGGAACATGCTCGCGCAACTCGACCACAAGCGCCCCGACGGTCGTCGGCGCAGGGTGCGTCGTTGCGTGATCGCCCGGCTCGTGCTGGTTGCCATGACCATGTTCATCGCCACAGTCATGCGAATCGCCTTGATCGTGACCCTCGTCGTGCCCGCAGCTATGTTGTTCCTGTCCGTCGTGCATATTCACTGTCACACCGACCGAAGCCGATCCAACCCATTCTTTCCCAGAAGGCCCCGTCTTGAAGCCGATGCCATCTGTTCCTAACCATGTGGCCCCGGTTTGTAACCGGTGCAGGGTGCCATGGCCAAGCGAAGCGCCGCCATGCCGTCCCCCGACCAAGCAACGCCCCTAATCCATCAGCCGTCTCAACATCGACCAACCCCGCTCGCCTACGACCCTCTTTCCGCGTTATAATACTAAGGCCCGGTCAGCATGGGCGGTCCCGTAGTGGTTTTGGGAAAACTCGACGCACCGCGTCGCCCATCGCGGAGGATAACCGATGTCCGCATCCGTAAAACTCAAAACGCTCCTTGAGGGCAACACAATGTCCTCCGCTCCCGAGCTTGTAGTACGCGAGCAGGGCGACAGGGTTCGCTGCGTTGCCTGTGGCCATCGCTGCTTGATTCTGCCGGGGAAACCGGGCGTCTGCCGCGTCCGGTTTAACGACGGCGGCGACCTCCGCGTCCCCGCTGGCTACGTCGCGGGCCTCAACATCGACCCGATCGAGAAAAAACCGTTCTACCACGCTTTCCCCGCCCGCGACGCCCTGAGCTTTGGCATGTTGGGCTGCGACCTGCACTGTTCGTATTGTCAAAACTGGGTCACCAGTCAAGCACTCCGCGACGACCGAGCCATCGCCCGCCCCAGCTTCACAAACCCCGACCAGCTCATCGAAGCCGCCCTCGCGAGCAAAACGCCCGTTATCGTCAGTACCTACAACGAACCGCTCATCACGGCTGACTGGTCCGTCGAGATTTTCAAGCTGGCCAAAGCGGAGGGCCTCATCTGCGGGTTCGTCAGCAATGGCAACGCGACCCCCGAGGTCCTCGAGTTCATCCGCCCCTACGTCGATCTCTACAAGGTCGATCTCAAAGCGTTCAATGACAAAAGCTATCGCCACCTCGGGACGACGCTGCAAAACGTGCTCGACTCGATCCGTCTTATCAAGCAGATGGGTTTCTGGATTGAGATTGTGACGCTGGTTGTCCCCGACTTCAACGATTCCGACGACGAGTTAAAGCAAATCGCGGAATTCGTCGCGAGCGTATCGTGTGACATCCCCTGGCACGTGACCGCCTTCCGCCCGGACTACAAAATGACCGACCCGGGTCGCACGCCGGTTGCGACACTTCTCCGCGCGTATGAACTCGGCCGGGCAGCGGGGTTAAAGTTCGTCTACCCCGGCAACGTCCACGGCGGCGTCGGCACGAAAGAGTCCACGCACTGCCCCGGCTGCGAAAGAATCCTAATCCGCCGCCAGGGTTTCGTAGTCGAGCAAAACCGCATGGAAAACGGGGCATGCAGCTTCTGCCAGACAAAGCTGCCCGGCGTCTGGGAAAAAGATCCCCCCAACCAAACGCATGGCGACGGAATTCCGCTACCCGTTACGACAATAGAAAGACCGTGCGGATGAGCCATCGTGTTCGAGTCGTACCGGCTGCATTGCTTGCGGGGGCCGGAATCGCCTTCATTGGTGCATTCGGTTATTTCACGCGGGGCATAGCTGCTGAAGAATTGCAATTCTGGATCGTGTTCGGATCCATTCCGATCCTTTCTGTATTCGCCCTGTACCTGTATCCACTCTATTCTCCGATGTTTGTGAAGTGGAGGCATCTGTTCGTGGATTGGGGGCGACACGCTCTTGGGATCATTCCCTTCCTGCGTTCACCGCGTCTAACCTTCGCAGGTATCACTCTTGCGGCCCTGTTTGTTGTACTTGGGTACCGCAGCGAAGGCACGATGGATTCAATGACGATCTCGATCGCTCCGACACAGTACGTCGGGCTTGGGTCCTCCTTTGGCTACATCAGAATCGGAATCTACGGAGATTCAGATCGCGCAGGGAACGACAAGTTCGAGTTCTCTACGGAAGACACCGCGCAACTCCGGATGCGATACGACTGGATGATTTCAGTCTTCAACCGGCAGGGAATAAAGCGAACGTTCGATCCGTATCGATCTCTTGGTTACACGAATCTCACGACGATCACGGCCAGCGGGCGAAAACTGAGCAGCATCGAACTCCGCTTCCCGCACTGGCTCGTCGCGGCAATCGCGATGGCATTTGTTACGCTTGCGTACGCCCGCGCCACGCGAAAGTACGTACGCGTCCGTCGAAATCACTGTCGAACCTGCGAGTACGACCTCACCGGCAACACCTCCGGCATTTGCCCGGAATGCGGCACCGAAGTGTCTGAATCAACCTACAGATGACGGACTCCCGGGTGGCACGGTAACGCCGCGAGGTGGGCATACGGCAGGTAGGGAAGGGCCTATGGGAAACAAGTTCGATTCGCCAATGATTGGAGAGGTGTATTGCCCAGAGTGCGCCAATTCGCTTACGGATTTGCCTCGCGTCCATACTTGTCCGGAATGTGGGTTCTTCTACATCGATGGGAAAACGACGCTATCAAAACCTCCGCAGCGGGCATGGATATTGCCGATCAACATCTTAGCTTGGACAGCTGTACTTGTCATCCCCGTCGGTTGGATGTCGTATGTTATCATTCTGGATCCGACTTACTTCGACCATGGTTTCGGACGCCCGTACGTGTCGATGCAGATCGATGCCATATGGCTGAGCGCGTCGGCGTTCGTCGTTGTGGCTATCATCCTAAGAGCCTTCATGCCGCAATTCCGGTCGACGATATCGTGGACACACAAGGAGATTCAATGGCAGGAGCTTTGGTTTCACGGTAAAGCGATACTTCCGTGGGAGTATGTGTCCGACATTGTTCTAGACGTGAAGGACCGACGAATCATGTTCGAACTGGAAATCGGCGGGAGCGTCGCGTTGCCCAAACGGTTCTGCCGATCCGAGCAAGCCGCTGCCAAAATGTTTGATACACTCCATGCCCAGTGGGTGACCGCGCGCACCGCAGCCAAGTAGGGTGCATCTTGATGCACCTTCTGGGTTCTACCTCGCCGATTTTCCCATCGACAGCTTTGTTTATGCACAGCGCAAGAAACATCTCATAGTCGGAGGGCGCGATCCGGCAGAGTGTGTTGTGTGCGGGTACAACCTGCGAAGGCTTTCAGAGAAACGTTGCCCGGAGTGTGGAACAACCTTCACTCCGTCCGCATGAACAGTGGAAAGTCAAGTAGAGTGCATCTCGATGCACCTTCTGCACTGTGTGTGTCTTCGTTCGTCTACAACTCAATCCGCAGCCCGTCGTGCGAAAGATGCATCCCGTCGGGAAGGGCCGGGTCTACGTCCGCGTGTTTGATCTGGTGAGCCATATGCGTGAAAAACGTCCGCTTCGCCCCGACGCGCATTGCGACCTCGGTCGCCTGCTGAATACTAAAATGCGTCGGATGCGGATCGATACGAAGCGCGTCGAGGATCAACACGTCGAGTCCCTCCAGTATTGGCCAGGATTCGTCAGGGATCTCGCTGCAATCCGTGCAATACGCGAAGTCCCCAATACGAAACCCAAGCACCGGTAGTGGCCCATGCATCAGCGGAATCGGGACGATGTGCTCATCGCCAACCTGAAACGGTTCGTTCGTGATTTCGCGAAGCTCTAACTGAGGCCGACTGTGCGGCGAGTCAGGTGCAGGATTGAACGCGTACGAGAACATGGTGCGAAGGGCGTCAAGCGTACGCGTCGAACCGAAGCAGGGCATTGGCTTTTTGTTGATCCAGTTGAAGCGCCGCAAGTCGTCAAGGCCGACGACATGGTCCGCGTGATGATGCGTAAAGAGCACGGCGTCTACGCGCGAAACGTCGTTGGCGACGCATTGCAAGCGCAACTCGGGCGATGTATCAATAAGGATGTTCGTTTCGCCCCGTCGCACGAAAATGCTTGCCCGCGTGCGTTTGTCGCGCGGGTCGGGCGATGTGCAGACCGCACACCTGCATCCGATCATCGGGATACCGTGCGACGTTCCACTTCCAAGAACGATGACTTCGGTCGTCATGGTTTACTCGCGGTCAACCGGGAACGGTTCATGCTGTGGCCAAGTGATCGGATCACTGGCGATCTTCTTTTTGAGGATGTCGATCGCGGTCATGAGCTGTGCGTCGTAACCCTTCGCGATTTCCGCCGGATGCCAATCGACCTCGATGTCCGGGGTAACGCCTTCGTTCTCGACGATCCACTTGCCGCTAGGGTCGTAGATGCGGTAGTCGGGGGCGCTCAGTCCGCCGCCATCGATCAATCGCAGAAACATCGAAACGCCAACAAGTCCACCCCAGCTCCGCGTGCCAATGACTGGCCCCATCTTTTTCATCTTGAATTCCATCGGGAGCATATCGCCGCCGCTCCCCGCCTGGCGATTCGTGATGCAAACCTTGTGTGCTCGCGTTACTACCGCCGGTGTTGTCTGATCGTGCGAGTACCGCCGCGTCCAGAGCGAAAGGAGTTTCTTATCGAGTCGTTGAAGAAAAATGTCCGGGTCCAAGCCGCCGCCGTTGAACCGACCATCGACAATGATCCCTTTCTTGCGGGTCAAACCGTAGAAATACTTGGGAAACTCGCGAGCGCTGCTGAGGTACGTGTCGGGCAGATGAATGTATCCGATGTCGCCATTGGACTCGCGCTCCGCAACGAGGCGATTATGCTCGACCCAATCCAAATAGCGGAACGTACGCTCGCTCCGAGCCGCTTTCACCATGTACTCGCGCGCGTCGTCGGGCGACGGTTCATCATTAACAACGATCGCGACCTGCTTACCGCCGAGGTTCTGGAAGTAGCTAAAGAGGTTGCGGTCGGTCGTGACGTCCTGCCCGTTGACGGAGATCAGATAATCGCCGCGTTTGACGTCGATACCTTGCTTGGCGAGCGGCGGCTCAATTTCGCGCGTCCACCCTTTGACGGTATAGATTTTCTTGAAGCGGTACCGCTTACTTGCACGGTCAATGTCGTAGTCCGCGCCGAGCATTCCCACATTAACGCGGTCAGCCGACCGTTCACGATCGCCGCCGAAGACGTACGTGTGCGACGTGTTAAGTTCGCCGATCATTTCGCCAATAAGATAGCCAACGTCTTGCCTGCACGAGGCGTACGGGAGCAATTTGCCGTATTTTTCGTGCATCATTGGCCAATCAACCCCGTGCATGTTTGGCTCGTAGTAGAAGTCGCGTTCCATACGCCACGCTTCGTCGAAAATTTGTCGCCATTCGCGGCGCGGGTTGAGCGTCATCTTTAGGCCGGACAGATCGAGCTTGTCGCCCTTGGAGTCCGATGCGCTCGCCTTGACAATGCCAACCGATCGCCCCTTACGGTAAACGATACTCTTCCCATCCGCTGAGAGCTTGTACGCGGTAATCCCTTTGATGACGGTTTCCTCCTCGCGATCCTCGAAGGAGTATCGCATGAGGTTGCGCGATCCGGGATTTCGATATTCAAACCGGTTGAAGTCGCCGTCGTCTTTGTTCAGGTAAAAGACGCCGTCGTCGTTGACTGCCAAGGTTCGGTAGTTGCCCCGCGATAGCGGAAGCGATTCTACGCGCTCCGCAATACCATCGAAGTCGATGGCAACTTTCATCTCGCCATCATCATCGCTGTCATCTGCATCGTCTGAGTCATCAACGTCGTCACCAGCGTCAGAGTCGCTGTCGGAGTCTTCGATCGGTTCTTCATCGTTCTTGTAGGGCAGGATCGACGGGCCGTCTTTCTTGAGTGTCATCGCGTAAATGCCCGCGACATCTTTGTAAACCATCTCCCACTCAAAGTCGCAGTACGTCGGATCAAAGCGGCGATTGGAAACGAACAGCAAGTGCTCGCCGTCGTTGGTGAACACGGGATGGAAATCGTTGAACAACCCGTTACTCACGCGATGCGATTGATTGTCTTCAAGCGAGTAAATAAAGACCTGAAAGACCAGGTCGGCGTTCATCTTCGAGTAGGTGATGAACCGACTGTCGGGCGACCATGCGAAGTCGTAAATCGGTTTCACATCGAGCGAGACGTCTACATTCTCAAACTTCGCCTGATCGACCTCGGTGATCTTCTTTGACTCGACGTCGAGGTAGAAGCACCGAAGCGTCTGGTCAGCGAACGCGATCATCTTGCTATCGGGCGACCACCGCAGCGTATGTCGATAGCCATCCTTGTGCTGCGTCAGCTTAACAGCCTCTGTTTTCCCGAGCGCATCGATCAGATAGATTTCATACTCGCCGCTCTTGTCGGAAAGGTACGCGACGGTCTTGCCATCGGGCGACCACGCGGCGTTTCGATCGCGCGCGCCGGAGTCGCTGGTGAGATTGCGCGTGGGGCCATCTTTTTTGGGGACAGAGAAGATTTCGCCGCGTGCAACTACGAGCGCCCGCTTGCCGGATGGGGATATATCAATACCCGTGATTCGGTTTGAGACATCTTCAAGCCTGGTCCTCGCCTCGGGAGCGTCGGCCAGTATCTGAATGGGGACGACGTTCGACTGGCCGGTCTTCGTATCGAGAACCGCAAGCGAGCCGCCGAGTTCGTATACGATCTTATCACCGCCGGCGCTGGGGCGACGAGCGTCATAGTCAGTGTGATGCGTGAGTTGCTTCGTCTTCTTTGTCTTAGGATCAACGCTGAAAATATTAAGCGTGTGGTTGCGGTCGGAAGTGAAGTAGACCTTGTCGCCAATCCACATGGGGATGCGGTTGGTCGCTTTGCTTTCGGTGAGGTTTGTGAGTTTATCCGTCGAAAGGTCGTAAACGTAAATCTGCTGGACGCGTCCACCGCGATACCTCTTCCACGTTCTGTTTTCGCGCGATGTCTTGTTGTAAGCGATCTGTTTGGCGTCTGGCGA
>JAJRUK010000221.1 GCA_024277835.1 Planctomycetota bacterium
AATGGCAACCTGCTTCCGGACGAATGCGATCTTGACAGCGGGTTTGCCAATGATTGTAACGAGAACAACGTTCCCGATGTGTGCGACGTCACCGCCCGAACCAGCCAAGATTGCAACGTCAACGGAGAACCAGACGAATGCGACATCGCCGCGGGAACAAGCGCTGACTGCAACGGCGATGGAGAGCCAGACGAGTGCGCCGGTCTCACGTTAGATTGCAATGGCAATGGGTTGCCGGATACCTGCGACATCGCTGCCGGTACGAGTGAAGACTGTAATCAGAACTTGTTACCGGATGAGTGCGAGGACTGCAATGAAAACGGTGTGGCCGATGACTGCGACCTCGGAGCGGGGACAAGCATCGATCTGAACGGGAATGGTCTTCCTGACGAGTGCGACTTCTTCCTCTTCGTCGATCAGTCCGCCAGCGGAGCGAACGACGGGATAAGTTGGTCGAACGCCTTCAACGACTTGCAGGATGCGCTCGACGCTGCGGCTGATCCGATGAGTAAGACGACGGAGATTTGGATTGCCGATGGCGTTTACCATCCCGATCGCGGAAGCGGAGATCGCAACGCGACCTTCACGTTCGTCGATGGGGTTACGCTTTATGGAGGGTTTGCTGGCGGCGAGTTGCTACGCAGCGCGAGCAACCCGGCACTGAACGAAACAGTTCTTTGCGGCGACCTCTTGAATGACGATCCACTCGCTAATTTCGACCGAGAAGGTTATGAGGCGTGTCAGTCAAGCTTTAGCATTCCACCAGGATGCGGTTCATTCGACTTAGATGGCGATGGTGATGTCGATGAGAGTGATGAGGCTATCGCTTTGAACATTACTGACAATGTGTTCCACGTTGTCACCGTAGGCGAAGAGGTCATGAGTGGCGGACTCGACGGTCTGACCATTCGCCGTGGAAATGAACGTCCAGGTTTTCAAACTGGAGGCGGGATTCTTAACGCGGGTCGCCTGACGATTTCGCGTTGCGTTATTGCCGAAAATTATGCGCGTGGCGGTGCGGGCGCGTATGGCTCGACAGTTTTGAGTGTATTCATGATCACAGACACGACGTTTCGCGACAATCGCGCTACATTTAACAGCGGTGGATTCGGTGTTGGTTCTGGACGGGCGGATTTAGTCAACTGCACATTCGTCCGAAACTGGGCGGAAAATGCAGGCGGAGCTTTGCTAACCAACACGTCGATCGCCCGAAATTGCTTGTTTATCGGCAACGTCGCAAGCAACCAGGGTGCAGGCCTCGTCGTCAGTGGGACGCAACCGACAGCTATTGTGGGTTGCACGTTTGAAGGGAATCATTCCGACTTCCGAGGCGGAGCCACTTATGTTGAGAATGGCATAGCAGTCTTTGCCGGATCAGTATTCAGAAACAACACGGCCAGCTATGGCGCTGCTGCTTTGATTCGTAGAGGTTCTGGCACTTTTGTGAACTGCTTGTTCTCTGGTAATCAGGCTGTCAGCAACGGTGGTGCAATCAACATGGGATACGAAGCCGAGGGTGTTTTTCAGAACTGCACGTTCAGTCGTAATGTTGCTGGTGGAAATGGTGGAGCAATTATGTTCAGCGGCAGTTCGGGCCGTGGGTTGCTCACCAGTTCCAACAGCATTTATTGGGGAAATTCGGGTTTTGGAGCGCCCGAACGGAAACAAATCCATCTGCCCGACGGACTTGTAGACATAAACTACAACTGTATCGAAGGCTGGTCGGGAGCGTTCGGTGGGGTGGGGAATCATGGGAACGATCCGCTCTTCGCCGACGCGGATGGGCCTGATGATGTTGCCGGAACCGAAGACGACGATGTGTCGTTGATGTCCGGCTCGCCTGCCATCGACGCGGGGAGTAACGATCTGGTTCCTGCGGACATCGCCGACGTTGATGCGGACGGTGATACCTCAGAGCAGACGCCGCTCGATCTTCTCGGCACGCTACGGTTCCTGGATGATCCGACGGTCCCGGATACAGGCGCAGGGTTTTATCCGATCGTCGATATGGGCGCGATCGAAGCGGGAACGGACTGCAATGGCAACGGGATCGCCGACACTGTCGATATCGCCAACGGAACCAGTGGCGATTGCTCTGGGAATGGGATTCCCGACGAGTGCGAACCGGATTGCAACGCGAGCGGAGTCGCCGACAGTTGCGACCTGATAAACGGGACAGCCCTCGATTGTAATAACAACAAGATTCCAGATGCGTGCGACATTGACGCGCAGCGTAGTGAAGATTGCAATATCAACGGGGTTCCTGATGAGTGTGACCCGGACGGCGACTCCGACGGTGCTATTGATGATTGTGACGGCTGCCCGACGGATCCGAAAAAGTTCGCCCCTGGTGTGTGCGGATGCGGGATTGCTGACACCGACTCGGACAACGACACGGTCCCAAACTGCGTCGATATTTGCCCGGGTGGCGATGACCTGGTTGACTCAGATGGCGACGGCGTTCCTGATGCTTGTGACCGATGCGCCGGTTTCGATGATCAATTCGATGACGACGCGGACACCGTGCCCAACGGTTGCGACCAGTGTCCCGGGTTCGATGATCGTTTCGACGATGATTCGGACGGTGTTCCCGACGATTGCGACCAGTGCCCTGGGTTTGACGACAATCTCGACTGCAACGGCAACGGTACGGCTGACGCGTGCGAGCTTCAGGACCAGAGCAGCGCCGATGCCAACAACAACGGCGTACCCGACGAATGTGATCCGCCGATAGCGTTTGGGGTAAGCTCTCGCTACATCTCGGTGATGCCAGGGCCTGGCACCGATCCGGTCGCGTTCGCCGTCTCATCGCCAGACGCGCCGTGTGTGGGGGGCTACATCGACTTTGATCCCGATCCAGAGCTTGCGGCTCTTGGCATGGGGGTGATCGTGGGTCAGCCTGTGTACAGGAGCGTCGCGCAGTGGGGCGTGATCCGTGTTCGCTCGTTACGAATCGTCCCTGCCACGTTGTACCGAGTCCGTTCGATCACTCAGAGTGCTTTCGGTCCGGTTACGTCTGCCGCCTCCGAAACAACGACGACGCTTCGGGGCGACGTTGATGCGAACGGGATGGTGAACGTTTTTGACATCACTTGGACGGTGGATCACGTGAAAGCGATTCCAGGGCTTGAGGTGCCGCGATGGGCGGCGGACGTTTCGCCGTGCCTTCCCGATGGCACGCTCAATGTTTTCGATATTACCGTTTCCGTCGATGCCGTGAAGCAACTGGACGATCCATGCGATCAAGCGTGTCCGTAATGCCCCCGAAAGTCTGGTCGCGTTGTGATGATCGAGCCTGACGCGCAACCGGGCGCGGCACAGGTGCGGGTAGGTCGTCAAAGACGTAGGTGCATGATTGCGGCGAGGGATTTCTCACTCGCGATTGCGCAGGCGCAGCACAACGATCGCTGAGAGCATCGGGAGAAACGCCAAGATCGCTCCCGCGCCGCAGGGTGAACCTGTTGCGGCGAGTGGGTTGGGGTTGTCGGGGTCGTCGAGATCCATCGGGTTCTCCTCGCTGCCTGATGAGGCGCTCAGAAAATGCAATTGCTTCACATTGCCGGTGAACATTTCGGTATAGAGCAATCCACCATCCGGACCGACCGCCAGCTCAATCACGCCGCCCTCCACCTGCATGAACTTAACATGTTCAGCCGTCGTTTCACTCTTCACCGACGCGAAGTAGAGCGTGTTGCTGACGAAGTCGAGGTGGAACAGACCGTCTTCGTTCTTGTTGGCGAAGTTGACTCCGGTGTTGAACGCGCAGCCGGTGATGGCGGTTCCGTCTCCGCTGTAGGCAAGGATCGGTTGGAGCAGCGGCTCATCGACGACCGCGTCGCCAACGCCTTCAACCAGGGGCCAACCGCCGTTGCTACCGGGCGTGACGAGATTGATCTCCTCGCGGCGTTTGTCTCCGTCCGAACCGACGTCCATGACGAACAATCGACCGTCGGACGCGAAACAAAAGCGAAATGGGTTGCGAAATCCCAGTGCAAAAATCGCTCGCGGGGTTCCGGTAGGCGTCTTGAAGGGATTGTCTGCTGGCGTTGATCCGTCGAGATTGATCCGGCAGATTTTTCCTGCGAACGTGTGCATCTGCTGACTTAGCTCGGGCTGACCGTTGTCGCCGATGGAAAAATAGAGCTTGCGGTCCGGGCCAATACGAATTCCGCCGCCGTTGTGTAGTTGCCCCACGGTTGGCAAGCCGGCGCGGATGACGGTTGCATCGGTTCCGAGGCCGTTGACGTCTGTATACCTGAGTATCTGCTGCTCGTCGGGCGAAACCGTTGCGAAAAAGTAGATGTATCCGTTGGATGCGAAGTCCGGGTCGAGCGCAATACCAAGCAGCCCGCACTCAGAGAAGTTGTAGACTTCGATCGACAAGAAGAGCTTGGGTTCGGGGGACGCGCCGTCGACCGTCCAGACTTCGCCATTCTTCTGACCGACAAACACGCGTCCGTCCGGTGCGACGGCAAGAGAGATGGGCTGATCGAATCCGCTCGCGAAGGTGGACAGTTCATAGTCCGTTGGAACATTTTCGGCTGCGCGCGAACTCGCACACGCCAGCGCGACTGCGCTTAGGACAAGCAGAACGTGCATTCGACTTCGTCGGGAGATGTTCCTGTTCTGGCGCATGCAGCGTGTTACGAAAAAAGGTTACTCCCGTCGGACGTGTCGTACGTTTCGCCGCCGATTTGAAAAATCGGTCGCGGGTCGAATCCAAGCCAGTTCTGAATGACGTTCCCAAAAACGGCACGAAAGTCCACATAATAGGGCAAGGATTTTTCGTTCAGGTCCGCCGTGCTGACTTCCTGACCGTGCAGTCCGCCATTGACCGATGGGCCTGCGAGAATGATATGACTTCCGTGGCCATGGTCGGTTCCGGGGCTGCCGTTTTCCTCGTTGCGCCGACCGAACTCTGTATAAAAGAGAACGCACGTTCGCTCCCACAGATCGAGGGCTTTGAGGTCGCTGACGAATTGAGAGAATTGGTTGTCGAGGTTCGGGAAGAGCGACTGATTCGCTTCGTCTTGCGAGCCGTGCGTGTCAAACCCGCCGTAGTTCAGTTTGATGACCTGTGTGTCGAGTTTCGCAGACGCGAGTTTCGCCGCTCGATAGAAATCTCCTCTGGGTTCGCCGGTTGATTCAAAATCTTCGGTTCGCGAGCGAAGTTCTTCGCCGCGAACGTCGATGCGATCGTAAGCGCTTAGGATAGCTGCGTCGGATTCGGTTCGTCCCGCCTTGAGTCGTGCGAGTCTGCCGAAGGCGTCCTGCGCGGCGCGTCTATAGGTCGAATCCGGGTATCCATAACGACTCGGATCGCCGATGCTCCGCGTGTCGAGAACGCCAAAAGGGTTGTCGAAATACGTTCGACGCAAGCGCTCATACCACGGGGCCGACGTTCCCGCGCCACCTCCGAGATTCCGCACGCCGAACTGATACACTTCCTGACTCTCAAAATGCGAGCCGTTCGCGTCGGGATAACCGACCTGCTGAACGAACGCCAATTCGCCCTGGTTGTACAGGTTGGAGAAAAAGGGCAACAGGTTGTTGATGCCCAGATCCGTCCGACCCGGAAGAAGATTGACGGTGGACTCGTTCAACGCGAGAACGGGACGCTTACTTTGATAAACGGAATTGCCGATCGGCGCTAGAAAACTCAGCACATCAAGCCCGCCGTTGAGTTCACAGAGCACGAGCAGATTGCCCGTACCGCTCGAGGTTTGACCGTAAGACCGTGCGACGAGATCGAGCAGCGGGTCGCTGATGGTCAGCGCGCCCAGACCCATGCCCGCGGTCCGCAGAAAACTGCGTCGCGCGATTTTTTGATTTTCTCTACAACCACCCATCGCTTCTTCCTCCCCGGCTTCTACTTTCAAACGCGACTTGCGTTCCAACCATCGCGGACGCTCTTTATCGACCCATGACTCGCTCATTCATCGCCATCAAGCGAATCATCTCGCCGACGTGCCTTGTTCGCCGATCTGATTCTTCCAGATGCAGCGCTCGCCACCCGTTCTGATCCAGCACTTCGATATAGATTTCGATTTCCTCTTCCGTTAACTCCAGATGAAAAACGGAGGCCATCGCGTCGACGATCTGCCTGCGAGCTTCCCGTTGATCCCATGTGTCCGCGTCGGGAAGCAGGTGATAGGGAAGAAACGCGGTTCGGTCCGTGCCATATTCCATTGAGCGCCCCAACGCTCGCACCCGACTGATGATCCACTGATCCTCCAGCCAGTAGGTTCCCTCGCCCCAGCCCTCAACGCCCGGAGGATTGAGCAATTCGTGCCCGCCGACTTTCAGGTCATCGATGAGGCGATTCATTTGTGACCCCTGCGAGTCCTCGCTATAAATGTGCATGTCGAGCGTTCGCGCAACGCCAACCACGTGCGCAACGGGGGTGCGGATCTGACTTCCGATCGCGGCCGAGGAAAACATCGCTTGCGACATGAGGATTCTCTTCACGAGCGGGGCGAGTTCAAAATCGGACTGCGCGAAACTCCGCGCGAGATCGCGGATGACCGCTTGCGACGGCTCGCGATGGACGAAATACTCAAACAGGTTGCGAGCGACGTACTCGGCGGCTTCGTCCTGCGCGAGCGTAAGGTCGATCATGGCGAGATAATCATAATTGGCGGGTGCCGCTCGACTCGGGAAAACGTTCTTCAGCGTTTCGTCGTGATTGATGATGTCGAAAATCGGACGAGCATCCAGACCGCTTTCGCGAAGCAGCGTGATGCCCGTAAACGCCCGTGCGCTCTCTTTGATATCGTCTTCGGTATAGAGCACGTCACGACCGAGCGTAAACAGCTCCCAGAATTCTCGGGCGTAGTTTTCGTTCGGGTTACTCTTGGGACTATCGCTACCGTTAAGCCAAAGCAGCATGAGCGGATCGATCGTTAAATCCTGAAGAAACGTGCGGTAGTTGCCCATGGCGTTTCGTTCGAGCATTTCCCAGTGCATTTGCGCGAGACCTCGGTCGCGACCGGAGAGCACACGCGCGGACGTCGCGAACCGGTCGTGCCAGAACATGGTCATTTGTTCGTGCAGCGGGTTGGGACTTTCGATCAGTCGAACCATCCAGCGCTTGGAGATGTGGTCTTCGTAGGACTCCTCCAGCGCGACCATCGCCGACGGTAGCGCTTTGACCGAGAGAAGATCGTTCACGGTCGCCTCAAGACCTCGTCCAACAGCGGCGGAGACCTGTTCCGGCGTCG
>JAJRUK010000222.1 GCA_024277835.1 Planctomycetota bacterium
ATGGTGGAGGTATCGCCGCGTTCGCAGGGGAGTTGCAAGTAACGAACTCGGTGTTTCTCAGAAATCGCGCGTATGTGGGCGCCGGGCTCAAGTCCAAGGGCTTGATCTTGTCCGTGACGAGTTGTGAGTTCACTGAGAACACGGGTACGGGCGAGTATGCCGCACTTGTCTGCGGGGAGAACTTCGCCATCAGTACAATACGCGGGTCGCTCTTTCTTCGCAACGATGGGGGCGGGATTTCGTCGATCCTTGGTGTGTTTAACGTTCTCAACACCGTCTTTATCGGGAATGGGGGACGCGCTCTTGAAACACTGGGTGGAAGCCAATCCACCGTGACTAACTGTACGATCACTGGTGATGGGGTCAACACTGTAGAACTCGTCAGACTCAACAGCACTACTAACCGTGTGCTAAACAGCGTCATTTGGGACAGCGCTGCCCCGTCTTTTGTTGACTTTAGAATTCAGCGATACTCAGAGATGGGCTATAGCAACGTTCGTGGTGGCTTTCCGAGGAACGTCGTGAACCTCGGCGGCAACGTTTTTACGGATCCTTTGTTTACAAGTCTCACAGATCCCCGGTTGCGCTTTGGTTCACCCGGTATCGACGCCGGGAACAATACTTACGCAGATGGGCTGACGACTGACTTCGCGGGCGACGCGCGATTCCAGGATGTCACTGAGATTCCCGATACGGGCGTCGGCCTATCGCCAATCGTTGACATCGGAGCGTTTGAGTTATCTCCCTGCCAGGGCGGTGATGACTGTCAGGGCGATGGCGTTCCCGATCAATGCCAGCTTCTGGGAAACGACTGCAATGATAACGGCGTACCGGATGAGTGCGACATCGCAGATGGTCTCGAACCCGACTGCAACGACAATCTGATTATCGACTATTGCGAAACAGCCGACGGACGCACGGAAGACTGTAACGGAAACGGCGTCCCGGACAGTTGCGACACCCTTGCCCTCTTGGAACCCGACTGCAACGGCAACCTGATAATCGACTATTGTGAGGCCGCCGACGGACGCACCGAAGATTGCAATGTTAATAGTGTCCCAGACACCTGCGATATCCTGACCCTACTGGAACCCGACTGTAACGGCAACCTGATCATCGACTATTGTGAGGCGGCCGACGGACGCACCGAAGATTGCAACAGCAATGGTGTTCCAGACACCTGCGACATCACGAACCTGATCGAACCCGACTGTAACAACAATCAGATTATTGACTATTGCGAAGCAGCGGACGGACGCACTGAAAATTGCAACGCCAACGACGTACCGGACACGTGCGAGATAGCCGACTTGCTTGAACCCGACTGCAACGGAAACTTCGTCATTGATTACTGCGAGGCAGCGGATGGCCGCGCAACCAACTGCAACGGTAACGCGGTTCCGGACGAATGCGACATTGAGGCGGACCCGTTGCTCGATTGCGATTCGAGCGGGGCAATCGACGCCTGCGAGACCGCGTCAGGTGTCAAGTCAGATTGTAACGACAATACGATTCCAGACTCGTGCGATGTTGCCAGTGGGTTCTCACCCGACGTAGATGGGAACGGGATTCCTGACGAGTGTTGCCCGCCGCCTTGCAATCTTCCCCTCGAGCCGGAATCGGCACCGGTCGATAAACCGCGGTATATCTCGTTTATCATTCCGACAGATACGCCCCCAGTGGGTAGTGCGATTCGTGTAAAGCTTGTTTCGCTCTATCAACCCGGGGATCCGCAACCGATCAACCAACCCGACTACTCCGCTCGCGAGGGAGAGTTCCGATACCTCAATGCTTTGGTTGATAGCAATGGGCTCCCGGTCTACCAATGTATTGACTCCCCGGCTTTCGGAACGAGCTACCGATGCGCGACGCTTGGATGTCAGCCGGAATATCGTGATTGGGCTGCGATCTATGGGGCGCAGGACGTTCACGTGACGGGCAATGCTGTGATCCCCGATTCTCGCTACTCACTAGAGGTGTTGCCTCCTTCATGTCAGGGGATCGAGAATACGTGTGTCGTAGCGACCGATGATCTCGTACTGACGACCGCCCGTTTGGGCGATACGAATAATGACGGGTTTGCGAATGCTTCGGACATCATCAATACAGTCGACGCGGTGAAGCAGGTCTTCGGTACGGTTTCGGAAATCTTTGTTTATGGTAGAGACGAAGACCCACTTCCGCAATCGCGATCACCAAACACGACGGACATTGTGAACTCCGTCGAGGCGATCAAGCTCACGGCGTATCTGTTGCCCGTGAATACATGCCCGTAGGCATCCGGAGTTGGCTCGTGCCATGGCCAAGCGCAACGCGTCCACGCCGACGGCACGGATCGCGGCGGCGCTCGCTTCAAAGCGACTGATTCCCCGTGTCGGATCTCGCGGTACAATGGGCGCATGTCAAACGCGCGAAATTTGGATGTATCGTCGAGCGGCCTCTTGACGAGGACGGTTGTCGGGCTGGAGATTCACGTTCAACTTCGCACGAAGTACCGTAGGTCGGGTCATCGACCCGGCACTCGCGGAATCGGGTAGGTCAGGCGGGTGTAGGGTGTGACTATTGCCCACCGCGGCGTTTCTGCACGTCAGATCCTACCAAGAGGCCGATTCCCCGTATTGAATCTGGCGATACAAGCCTCGCACGATGTCAAACGCACAAAATGTAGACAGACCGTTGTCGGCTGGCCTCTCGACGAGGACGGTTGTCGGGCTGGAGATTCACGTTCAGCTTCGCACAAAGTCGAAGCTGTTCTGCGGCTGCGAAGTGAGAACCGACGCCCCGCCGAACGCGTGCGTCTGCGAGGTCTGCCTGGGGCATCCGGGGTCGCTGCCGATGCTCAACCGAGAAGCCGTCAACCTCTCCATCCGGGCGGGACTCGCGCTCAACTGCGAGATTGCGACCATCACCAAGTGGGATCGCAAGAGCTACTTCTATCCCGATCTCCCCAAAAGCTATCAGATCAGCCAATACGATCAGCCCGTCGCGCAACACGGTTTCTTTGAAGTCGAAGTCGCCGGCGAGACCAAAAGGGTTCGCATCCGCCGCGCGCATCTCGAAGAAGACGCGGGGAAAAATGTTCACGATACGCCTGGCTGCACACTTGTTGATCTCAACCGCGCGGGAACGCCGCTTCTGGAAATCGTGACAGAACCTGACATCGAATCGCCCGAGCAGGCGTACGCATTTTGTACGGAACTCCAACGCCTGATGGTCCATCTCGACATCAGCGAAGCCAGTATGCAAAAAGGGCAGATGCGGTTTGAGCCAAATGTGAACGTCGTCATCACGCGCGATGGCGTCGAATACAAGACGCCAATCGCAGAGGTGAAGAACATCAACAGCTTCCGGTTCGTTCGAGACGCGATTGCTTTTGAAACAACGAGACAGATCGAAGCGTGGCAGGCGGATAACGCGTACGTCCTCGGCGAGAAGCCCAACGAAAACCGAGGCTGGAACAGCGACCGCGGCGTGAGCGAGTTCCAGAGAAGCAAAGAGGGAGCTGAGGACTATCGATATTTTCCCGACCCGGACTTGCTGCCAATTGAGATACCGGCGGACACCATTGCAAAGCTTCGCGACGATCTACCGGAGCTTCCCGTCGCGATGCGGAAGCGCTTTCTTAACGACTATGGTCTTTCGGCAAGCGACGCGGAGACAATCGTCTCTTGTCGCGAGACCGCTGCGCTCTATGAGAAAGTCGTGTCCGACGGCGCTGCTGCCGATGTAGCCGGGAAGCAGTTTGTAAACGTATGGGCCAGCCTCGCGAACGCGCGAGACGCGACCATCGGGAAGCTTGGCGTCTCAACGGACCGCCTCGCGGAACTCGTACAGATGACGACCGATGGGACGATCAATAAATCCGCCGTCACGAAAGTCGCAGAGGCGATGTTGGATGGGACTGAATCGCCGCGTGCCCTTGCCGAGACATTAGGGCTTATGCAAATCCGCGACACGGCGGCAACGGAAACATGGGTCAATCAAGCGCTGCTCGAAAACGAGGAGGCGGTCGCGGAGGCGATCTCGGACTCCAAGAAGGCCAAAGCCGCCATGGGTTTTCTGCGCGGGCGAGTGATGAAGCTGGCGGGCGGGAAGGCGGACCCGAAAATCGTGGGGGAAGTGCTCGAATCCAGGCTGAAGGCGCGTCGCGACTTGCGAGATTGATTTGGGGCGACTTTACGGCGTTTTTGGGGGACTTTTCGGCGCTAATGGAGCGTCGAATTCGCGAGGTCTAAGGTAGGCTTGGACGAGATTTGGCCTATCGCGAGTTCCGGTTAGAATACGTGTAGCCACGGCGGCAATCGGTGGTAACACCGCATGCCGATACGACGATGCGGGCATTTTGGTCCGCTTTTGATTTGCGACGGGGCGTAGCGCAGCCTGGTTAGCGCACTTGACTGGGGGTCAAGGGGTCGGAGGTTCGAATCCTCTCGCCCCGAGTCGCAAAGCCTTACAAACAAAGGACTTACGTCAAACACTGGCGTGAGTCCTTTCTTCGTATATACTGCTGCGCCACCGTTTTGACACAGGTTGAACAC
>JAJRUK010000223.1 GCA_024277835.1 Planctomycetota bacterium
GCGACCTTGGCAAAGAAGCGATGGCCGCGGAGCTTGCGGTGTCGGATGAGGCGTTCAGCGCGATTCGCGAGATACTTTCGCAACAGTCCAATCGCGACACGGATGCGATCCGCGCGGACATGCACCTTCTGCTTGACCTTGGGATCGACAGCATCGGAAAAATCGATGCGATGGGGTCGATCGAAGCGCGGTTTGGAATGCAGATCGACGACGTCGCCGCGGCAAACGTCGCGCGCGTCGCGGACCTGCTCCGGCTCGTCGGCGATCGCCAGCCAAGAGGCAAGGGCGACACATCTTCAAAGAAATGGAAAAAACTCGCCGCCTCCTCAACCAACGGAGCGAACGGGTTCAGCGGCGACGTGCCCTTCTCTGCGAAACCGTTTCGCTGGTTCGCTCGCGGGACCGTCGGCGTTCTGATGAACACCTACATCCGCGTGCGCGGCGTTGGCGTCGAGAATCTCCCGAAAACAGGCGCGTTTATTCTCGCACCGAATCACTCGTCGCACCTCGACTCGCCATCGGTCATGACGGCCATCGGTAGTCGCCGTCGTGTGTGGGTCGCGGGCGCTGAAGATTACTTTTTCAACACCGCAATCAAGCGGTTTGTCTTTGGAAAACTCTTTGACACGATCCCCTTCGATCGAAAAGCGGACGGGGTCGCCGGGCTGCGTCGCTGCGGAGACGCGCTGAGTCATGGTGACGGACTTCTGCTATTCCCCGAGGGCACGCGCTCGGTCACGGGCGAGCTTCAGAAGTTTCGCATCGGGATTGCGGTCCTTGCGGTCGAGCGACAGGTTCCGATTGTCCCCGTTCATATCGACCGAGCGTACGACCTGCTTCGCAAAGGCGGGCGGATCGTTCGACCGGGGATGGTCACGGTTCGCTTTGGTACACCCATTCCACCACCACCCGCCGACGCGATCGAAGATCACTACGCCGCTTTCCGCGAGTTAACACAAACGGTTCAAGAGGCGGTTGCGTTGCTGGCGCGCGAGGCGCAGGCGCGATGAGTGACACGAGTCCGCCGCCCCCTCGTGCGGCCGTCTTTTTCGACTTCGATGGCACGCTTGTCGACTCGACCATCGCGCACTACTACGGCTACTTCATGAAGAGACGCCTTGCGCCCGTTCTCCGCGATCTTTGGCACGGTTGGTTTCTTCTCAAGTGCATCTCGTATCTGATCGTCGACAAAATCGACCGATCGAAGCTCAATATCTTTTTCTATCGCAACTATCGCGGTTTGCCTGCAGGCGAGATCAAGGCGATGGCGGCGGATTGTTATCGAGATGCGATCACGCCTCGATGCTTTGACCAAATAACTGAGTGTATCGCTGAGCATAAAGAGGCGAATCGCAAGGTCGTACTTGTCACCGGGTCGATTGACTTTATCGTAGCCCCGTTCGTGAAGGAGTATGGCGTGGATGCGGTGCTCGCGCCGGCGCTTCTGGAGTCGAACGGTGTGTTCACTGGCGAGCTGGATGGACCACCCATCGGCGGCGAGGAAAAACCCAAACGGATGCGAAAATTTGCGGAAGAGATGAATATCGACCTTGCCCTGTCGCATGGTTACGGCGACAGCATTGCCGATCTTCCGATGCTCGAAGCCGTCGGACATCCGCACGCGGTCAACCCGGACAAAGCGCTCGAAAAAATCGCGACAAGCAGAGGTTGGCCCATCCACCAATGGACGCGCGATCAGACGCGACACGGCGAAACCCGATGAAAGCACTGGTCTACAGAAAAAGCATTCCGCGATACGCCCTGGTGAAGCTATTGGGAGGTCGCTTTCGTAGCCTCTATACCAGCGGACTGCCTGCGCTGCGTCTTACGGATATCGCCCCGCCCAAACTGCCCAACGAGAAGTGGGTTCGTGTTGCTCCGAAGATGGCTGGCATTTGTGGATCGGACCTCGCGACGATCTGCGCAAAGGGCACGCCCTACCTCGCCCCGGTAACGTCGATGCCCTTCGTGATGGGTCACGAGGTTGTGGGCGTAATCACCGAAGTTGGAAGCGATGCAGGCAACCTGTCGGTCGGTGATCGCGTCGTGCTTCACCCTGCGCTGGGGTGCGAAGCTCGCGGGATCGACCCTGTGTGCGAAGCATGCAGTCAACACCGTGATGCGCTTTGCCGAAATGCAACGCGCGGCGATGTCTCGGCGGGTCTTCAAACCGGGTTTTGTCGAGACACCGGCGGGGGTTTTAGCGAATCGTTTGTCGCGCATCACTGCCAGGTGTACAAAGTGCCCGCGGAGATCAGTAACGAAGCGGCGGTCTTGATCGAACCGTTTGCGTGCGCACTGCATGGCGCACTGCGCGTCTCACTGACGGAAAATCAAACTGCACTGGTCATCGGGTGTGGATCGATCGGGTTACTAACGATCGCCGCCCTTCGTGCGACCGGGTGCAAGGCGAGAATTATCGCGGTCGCGCGTCACGAACATCAGAAGCTGCTCGCGATGGCGTTCGGCGCGACGGAGTTACTCGGCGGCGGATCATGGAAGAAGCAATATCCGAAATGGGCCGCCGCGCTCGACGCAGAGATACTCACGGCGGAATTGGGGAAACCGGCCGTCGTGGGCGGCGTGGATGTGACGTTTGACTGTGTCGCGTCGTCGCGCTCGATTGACGATGGGATTCGTTTTACCAAAAGCGGTGGGTCGTTTGTGCTCGTTGGCATGCCGGGTATGCCCTTCGGAATCGACTGGACGCCGCTCTGGTTTAAGGAACTCACCCTGCACGCCGCCTACGCGTACGGACCGGAAAAATACGCTGGCGGGATCGTGCCCACGTTCGACATCGCGATCGAGCTAATGCGCGAATGGAAGGACAAGCTCGTCGGACTTGTCGGAACGCCGTTCGCCCTGCATGATTACCGCTCGGCGCTCAAGGCTGCGATCAACACGGGCGAAAGTCGCACCGCGAAGACGCTTTTTTCCATTGACTGACGGATAGGTTCAACATGAGTTCGAAAAACGGATTGCCGAACATTCATACGGTCACCGCAAGCGACCCGCCGTTTCTATTTCATCGCGGCGAAGGATACGGGCGACATCGCCTCCCCGAAGGCACGCGCGTGATCTATCCGAACGAACCGCTCACTCCGCTGCCCGATCGGCGAGCTGCCATCGAAAACGCCATCGACCACCCCGAGGGAACCGACCCGCTCGACGCGCAACTTCGTCCGGGAATGAAGGTGACGATCGCGTTTGACGACGTCTCCCTGCCGCTCCCGGGAATGAAAAAACCGGACATCCGCCAGACCGTGATCGAGATCGTCCTCGAACGGCTCGAAAAAGCGGGCATCACCGACATTGAGCTGATCTGTGCGATTTGCTTGCATCGACGATGCACGCCCAAGGAGCTGTGTCACTTCGTTGGCCCGGGCGTCTTCCGAAAATTTTGGCCTGACAAACTCTACAATCACGACGCGGAAGACCCCGAAGGCAATGTCATGCTCGGGACGACCGGAACCGGCGAGGTTGTCGAAATCAATCGCCGCGCGGTCGAGTCGGACCTGGTGATCTACGTCAACATCAATCTCGTCTCGATGGACGGTGGCCACAAGTCCGTGCCGGTTGGATTGGCGACGTACAAATCCGTTCGCCATCATCACAACGCCGACATGCTGCTGCACGATTCGAGCTACATGGACCCGGAAAACAGCATCTTTCACCGCTCGTGCGAACGCATGGGCGACATCGTCGCCAAGCACGTCAACATCTTTACGATCGAAACGACGCTTAACAGCGACCTTTACTCAAGCTTGCTTGGGTTCCTTCAAAAACGCGAACACGGTTGGAACATCATCGACCGATTGTCGTACCACGGTTCGCGTGTGGGCCTGAGTATGCTGCCCGATGGACTCCGGCGAAAGGCGTACAACGCCCTGCCCGCACCGTACGGATTGACCGGCGTTCATGCGGGAAAGACCGACCCGGTTCATGCGAAAACGCTCGTCAATGTGGACGCTCAATACGACGTAGACATTCCCGAGCAAGGCGACATCGTTCTCATCGGTCTGCCGTCGGTCGGCCCGTACAACGTCGATTCGGTGCTGAATCCGGTCCTGGTTCAATGCTTGGCTGCGGGGTACTTTTTCAATTTTTATCGAAACAAACCGCTCGTTCGTAAGGGCGGTGTGATGATTATCGATCATCCCATCGCCAACGACTTCAACATGCTTCATCATCCGTCGTACTACGACTTCTTCAACGAAGTGCTTCCCGAAACCACCGACCCGCATCAACTCGAGCGCCGATTCGAGAAGTCGTACGCCGAAAACGAGCGCTACATTGACCTCTATCGCAATTCGCACGCTTACCACGGCGTGCATCCGTTTTACATGTGGTACTGGGGTGCGCACGGCATGGATCATCTTGGCAAGGTCATCGCCGTCGCGCCGAAAAGCTCGTTGGCTGCCCGCCGACTTGGGTTCGACATTGCGCCGACGATGGACGCAGCCATCGGGCTTGCTCGCGAGTTTGTATCAACATCCGACCCTCTGATGTACTACTTCCACTGCCCGCCGGTAATGCGTTGCGTGCTGCCGGCGTAGAGTTTCGTCATGGCTAACCGCCGCGTGCTTATCATTGCGAATCCGACTTCTGGAAAGGGTCGTGGTGCGCAGACCGCCGAAGACGTTCACACATTCTTGTGCGGAAGGGGAATCAAGTCGCGGATTCGTTACACAACAAAGGCGGGTGATGCGGAGCGGATCGCCCGCGAGGCTTGTTGCCATGTGAAAGTGGATGAAGCGAATCGCGCCGAGCATAGCCACGCAAGCGTGGACCATGCCACCCCCGACCGCCCCGACCGTCCCGACCGCACCAACAACTCCGACCTCCCGGACACAATCGTCGCGTGTGGCGGCGACGGGACGATTCAACAAGTTGCCGCGGTGCTTGCGGAGCTTCGGGCGAAGGGGCGCAAGACCGTTCCAGCAATGGGCCTTGCGCCGGCGGGCCGCTGCAACGACTTCGCTCGCGTTTTGGGGATCACGCGCGAACCAGAGGCGATCGCAAACGTTCTCGCGGAAGGCGTCCGCACACCGCTTGATCTTGGACGTGTGAACGATCGCTATTTTTGCACGATCGCGACCTTGGGGATCGACGCGGAAGTCTCGGACTTTGTCGATACGATGCGCATGCCGCTTCGCGGCACGATCGCCTATCTCTACGGCGCGATCCGCATGTTATTTCGTTACCGCGCGAAGACGGTTCGTATCGAAGGCGACTTCGGTGAGATCGAGCGTGCGGTTTTTCTCGCATCAACGGGCAACACGTCCTCCTACGGCGGCGCAATCCCGATCGTCCCAGAGGCGAACCCGACCGACGGGCTTCTCGACCTGTGCGTGATCGACCGCGTCTCAAGAATACGAGCGATGCTACTGATCCCGGTCGTCATGCGCGGGAAGCATCCCGGTCGGCGCGGCATCACGATCGTCCAGAGCAAGAAGCTGCGCATCGTGTCGGATCAACCGGTCGAGCTGTGGGCGGACGGGGAACGAATCGGAAAAACGCCCGTGACCATCGAAGCTGTCCCCGGCGCGATTGATGTGCTTCTGGCAAAGAACTGGCAACCAGGTTAACCGCCTGTTGAAAAACGAAGTTTTCTATGTGGCACCGGTTTGTAACCGGTGCTAGAGCGACGAACAGTCAGCTTTTGCGGGCCTGTTCTTCCGTCCCTCCTTTACCAAGGGGGGATCGAGGGGGGTTGCCCGCGCCACTTGAGTGTTAAGTGCTCTAGACCCCGCAACAGGAGATATCGCACCGGTTGCAAACCGGTGCCACACTTTTTGAACAGCAAGTTAACCGTCGAACTCGTCGCCGCGAAAACTGCTGCCGAGATACGTCGAGCGAACCAGCTCGTTTTGGACAATGGCCTGCGGGCTTCCTTCCGCGATTTCTTGCCCATCATTGATAATGTAGCTTCGATCCGTCACGCGAAGAGTTTCGCGGACGTTATGATCCGTCAACAAGACGGCGATGCCCAGGTCGCGCTTAAGGTGAAGAATCTCGTGCTGCAAATCCTCGACCGCTTTGGGATCGACCCCGCTAAACGGTTCGTCGAGCATGATGAGCTTTGGCTCGGTGACAAGTGCCCGGGCGATCTCGAGCTTTCGTCGCTCGCCGCCGGATAGCGTTTTCGCAAGCTGCTTGGACTGCGTTGCAAGACCGAATTGCTCGATTAGCTGAGCAGCCTTTTGCTTTCGCGCCCGGCGATCCAGGTCACGCATCGTTTCCAAGATCGCGAGCAGGTTTTCCTCTACCGTGAGCCTCTGAAAGACGCTCGGCTCTTGCGACAGATACCCCATCCCCAGCTGCGCCCGCTTATACATCGCCAGACGCGTCACGTCTTGACCGTCGAAGATCACCGCCCCCGCTTCGGCATCGATCATCCCCACCGTCATGCGAAACGTCGTCGTCTTCCCCGCGCCGTTTCGCCCGAGCAGCCCAACGATTTCCGCCGGTTGCACATGAAAACTGAGTCGATCGACGACAGTTCGCCCGTCAAAACGCTTAACGAGTTCGCGCACGTCCAGAAGTGGCTTGCCGTTTTGTTGAGAACGCATGTTGAGCGGGAGTATCCTCGAAAGCGCGTAACCCGTCTAGCTGGCGTCACCGCAAGTCAGCGAATCCAGCGCATCCGCCCCACGTCGGGAATCACGCCGAACCGCTTCACCACGGGCAACCACTCAATCCGATGTCCGCTAGGCCAATAGACGAAAAACGCCCGACCAATCAGCTGATCCGCAGGAACCGTGCCAAGTTGAAACGCATCGCCGCGATCCACAAGATGCGATCCGGTCACGTCCCACAGGCGCGAGTCCTTACTCGCAGCCGTGTTGTCGCCGAGCATGAAGTACTCATCGTGACGAAGCAAGATCGGGCTGTTCCGCCCGCCCCACCCTTCGACCGGACCGAACCCCGCAATCGACCGGGAGGAGTCGTTGTAATAGTGCTCATCGCGCTCGATCAACAAATGCGTGAGCAAAAAGTCACCGCCCTTTGCGAAAATGCGAGGCGACCGCGCGGTCGGCGATACGGAGCTTCGCCGAAGATGTCCGATGTTGGGTCCGTAGTAGGCGGGCGACGACCGGTCCGTCGAGGTTGACAGAACCTCCTCCCCGCCGACATGAAGCGAAAGGCGATAGTCAACATTCTCGAAGCTCACTTCGATCGGCTCGCCGGGGACCAGCGGCTCGATGCGTCCGGTGAGAACGATCGGCACTTTCGCCGCACCTGCCTTCGTCAGATTCTCGCGAATCGAAATGCCACCGTCGGCGCGAATTTCCGCACGAAAAGCACGGTTGCGCTTGCTAAGCGAAACACTCACCGATCCGCTTTCTGCCTCGACCGTCACCACGAACGAGACACGCAAATCAGAAACATACGGCGCGAGACGCCCTTGAATGTTGTATGCGCAGCTCGCGCGAATCTCCTTCCGCGCCAACTCGATGAAGTCTTCGTCGATCCCCTTATCGCGAAAGACAACACGCCGCTTGGTCGCGTCCCATCCCGAGTCATCCCTGGCACCTGGCTGCCACCGAGGCTGATCCGGGTCTAACGTTCGAGGCGGATAATCATGATTGTACACCGAAAACCAGAGCGCCTTTTGAGCAGCCGGCGTCTTGCGTGCGACTTTCATTTTCTCGTCTAGCTCTTTCAGGACACTCGCGGGCGGCGGCGAAAGTCGCTCGCGTTTCTTCGTCGAGCGCAGCCGATATTTCTCCTCGCGGATTCGTTCCAGCTTCGCAACCGTCTCTTTCGTAAGCTCAGACGTCGGCACGCTATAAATATCACCGTCGAGAATCATGAGCACTTCATCAGGAAGCCCCGCGAGTCGCTTGATGAAATTCGTCTTCCCGTCGGCGGGATCCTTGAACACCGTCACGTCCCAACGCTGCGGCCCGAGCGCAGCGATGCCCGTATCAAGAGGCCACTTCAAGACGAGAATGCGATCGCCAGTCTCGGCGTTGTGGGCCACGTCGTTGATCCGAAGCTTGGTATTGGAATGGTTACAGTTGGGACAGATAGCCCGCGAACGCTCGCCGATCACCTCGGGGCGGCGCGAGTCATCAAGATCGCGCACGCAGTAAGCAAACTCAACGCCACAGTCCTCGC
>JAJRUK010000224.1 GCA_024277835.1 Planctomycetota bacterium
AGTCACGCTCGATCGTCAACTCCACCAGGCGTGTCCGCTCGATCTCTACGACCTCGGGCTTGGCGTTGGCGACGAACTTCTCGTTGCCCAGCTTCGATTCTTTTCCCTTGATCTGCTTTTCGAGTATTTCAAGGGCTTTCGCTGACCGCTTCCGCTCCGCATCATCATCACTAACGTCATGAACAAAAATACGAAGTCCCTTGACCGTCGCACTACCAGCGTTCTTCGGGCGTTTCGCATCGCTGGAGACAGTGAGCGTGCCAATACCCGCCATGTGCCGCAGAATATGGGCGTGTTTCTCAAATCCGGGAACGTTCGCCTCCGAAACGACGACCGTTACGGTGGGGCGTTCTTTTGGGGATACATCGCACTGACTCCGCAACTCGCGAACGCCTCGCGTGGCATCTTGCAGGTCGGCAAACGTCGCAACAATCGCCTCGTCGTCAAGGGCAGCGTACCCCTCAACCGGCGGAAACTCCGCGAGAATCAAATCCGTATCGTTGGAGAGATCGACAATCCCCGGAAGTCCGCGCTTCGGGGCGATCGTGTTTAGTTCTTGCCATAGCCGCTCTGTAATAAATGGAATCGTCGGATGCCAGAGCCGAAGAACCTGATCGAGGCAAAAGGCGAGTACCTGCTGTGCAGTTTTTTTCTCATCCGCACCGCGGTCCCCGCTCATGCGCGGTTTCGTCAACTCGATATACCAGTCGCAAAGACATTCCCAGAAGAAATCGCGCAGCTCTTTCACCGAGGCTGCGAAGCGATACTCCGCCAATTGCGCATGATAGTTCCGCACCGTCTGCGAAAGCTTCGCCAGAATCCACCGATCTTCCGGCGGTAGGGTCGCAAGGTCGAGCGTTTCGCAAGTCGCCCCCTCAAGGTTCATGAAAGCGAACCGGGCAGCGTTCCAGAGCTTGTTGCAGAAGTTGCGACCAATGTCGAACTTCTCCGACGTCTCCCGCGCCAGGCCAAGCTCTTTCTTTGTGGCATCATCCGCCCAGGGCGTTGCGAACTCTTTGCCGCACTCTTTTTTCGTGCATTTCACGCGAAGGCAGTCCGCGGGTTGCAGCTTTCGCGTGAGTTTTTCGCCGCGCGATTTGCGGGCCTGTTCTTCTGCTTTGATTGCTTGCGGCTGATCGACGAGCGTTCCGCAGTGCGGACAGATATACTCAACCGGCATCCGGATGTCCTGCGTTTCGGTCGTCATATCAGCCATCGTATACCGAAGTGCGTCGGCCCCGTGCGTGTGAATCACGTCCACCGGATCAACGCCGTTGCCCTTCGACTTGCTCATCGTCTCGCCGCGGCCATCGAGAATTTTCGGATGAATATAGACATGATCGAAAGGCACATCACCCATCGCATAGAGTCCAAACATCACCATCCGCGCGACCCAGTTCGTAATAATATCCCGCGACGTACATAGCACACTGCCCGGATAATACTGCTTGACATGCGGCGTCTGCTCAGGCCACCCGAGCGTACTGAAGGGCCACAACCCACTGCTGAACCAGGTATCGAGGACGTCTTCGTCTTGTGCAAGCCCTGCCTTTGGTAGCCATTCTTCAAACGGCACCAGGCTGCGTTGTTCTTTGTCGTAGCCTTGGAATGACTCATCCTCGACGGTGCCATGCCATGTCAGCAATTCATCTTTGCCGATTCGACCACTGGTCACCGCATCGCGAAGTCTGGCGAGGTTTTCTTCGGCGTCTTCGACTCCAGCAATAAGAAAAGACTCTCCCGCGGCGGACTCGGCACAGAAAGCGACTTTCCCGTTTGACGCATTTCCCAGCAAGAAAGAGCGATTCACATCCTCGCCACCGAACTCTAGCCACTGGTGGTAAGTACACTGCACCGTCCAAACCGGAATCCGGTGCCCCCACCAAAGCTGGCGCGAAATACACCACTCCCGCTTCTCGCCAAGCCAATCAAGGTAACTCTTCCCGTACCGCGAAGGGAAGACCCGAACCCGCCCGTCGTTGACAACATCCATCGCTGCCTGAGCAAGTCCCGGCGCGCGTTGACCGTTGCCGAGTGTGATCACCTCCGTCTCTTCGTCGCTCCGTCGCGCTGTCGCTACAGATCCGACGACATCACCAGTCTTCACAAACCACTGATCGGACAAGTACGGTTCGATCGGTTGCTTGCTTCGATCGCTGTGACCTAGTTCGTGCTGGTGATCTTCGACTTCGCGGAGCAACCCCAGCGCGTCGAGGTTCGCCACAACTTTCTCGCGTCCCTCACCGGTGAATGTCAATCCTTCATAGTCGCCGCTATGAGGATTCTCCGAACCGTCCGCTTCGACAATTTTCGCGATTTTTCCGTCCGCGGTCAGTACGTTGAGCATTGGCAGATCGTGTCGCAAACCGACTTCGTAGTCGTTTGGATCATGCGCTGGCGTAATTTTCACGCATCCACTGCCCTTGGTCGGGTCAGCCCACTGGTCACAAATCAGCGGAATCACGCGATCAACGAGGGGCAATTTCAACATCCGTCCATCGTTGGCCATCGCCGCCAGCGTGACAAGTTGATCCAAGTGCGACGCCCGCCGCTCCGCCAACGCTTCGAGCTTCGCATCGGTCCCCGGGCGTTCCTTTTCAGAACACGATTCGCACTCCGCCCGAAGCGCCGCCTCCTGCTTATCGAAAAACTTCGCGGGGTCAGGGGAAACGGCGACGGCTGTGTCGGCAAGCATCGTTTCCGGTCGGGTGGTCGCGATGACGACGTGCTCCGGCTCGCCCGGTTTCGGATCGATCACGGGATACGCAAAGTGCCAAAAATGACCCTTCACCGTCTCGTGATAAACCTCATCATCGGACACAGCAGTCTGCAATTGCGTATCCCAGTTGACCAGTCGCTTGCCGCGAAAGATCAGTCCGTCTTTGAACAGCTTGAAAAACATATGGCGAACCGCGCGGGCCATCCCGTCGTCAAGCGTGAACCGCGACCGCTCCCAGTCGCATGAGCACCCCATCAGTTTGAGCTGACTCAGAATCCGCGACTCGTACTGATCCTTCCACTCCCAAATCCGCCGAACAAGTTCGTCGCGGCCAAGTTCGTGTCGCGTCTTGCCTTCGCTCTCCCGAATGCGCCGCTCGACGACCGCCTGTGTTGCAATCCCGGCGTGATCGACCCCCGGTTGCCAGAGTGTGTTGAACCCGCGCATTCGGTGATACCGAACGAGAATATCCTGCAGCGTGTTGTTCAGCGCGTGTCCCAGATGCAGTGCCCCGGTCACATTCGGCGGGGGGATGACGATCGTGAACGTCTCGGCGTGCGGGCGACCGTCGGGCTTTGAGACGAACGCCTCGGACTTTTCCCACCGGCGATAGATGTCAGGCTCCACCGCCCGCGGGTCATACAACTTATCCAACGTTTGCACATCAGCCATCACAATTTCCCACTCGGGTAAAAGGCAAGAATCGAAAGATCGAAAGGTAAGAAAAGCAAGGCGAAAAGTCAACGCAAACAGAGATCAAGGGTCGTATCGCGATGCAGCAGCGACCGCCGCCATAACGCCGGCGACTCCGAGAACGCGCGTGAGAAGCTTCTTTCAGAGCCGCGCCCGTAAGGAAGCGATCCGCGTTCGTCGGTGAAAATCGCTTCCTGACGGGCGCGGCTCGGTTTGTTGCGAACCTTCTGGTGGGTTTCCTCGCCTGCGTGCTACAGCGAAATCCCAAGCTGCTCCACCGCCGCATCCGCCGTCTGCTCAATCAGCGTTGCAATCGTCATCGGACCAACCCCGCCGGGGACCGGTGTAATCATCCCCGCCCGCTCCATCGCCGCCTCGAAATCGACATCGCCAACGTTCCCCACGTTGTACCCTGCGTCTACCACGATTGCGCCCTCTTTGATCCAATCGCCCTGAACAAACCGCGATTTACCGACGGCTGCGATGAGAATATCCGCCTGTCGAACGATGTCGGGAAGATCGCGCGTGCGAGAGTGACACAGCGTGACAGTTGCGTGTACGTTGATCAGCATCGAAGCCATCGGTCGCCCAATAATTGGACT
>JAJRUK010000225.1 GCA_024277835.1 Planctomycetota bacterium
GGTGTTTAACACGCTCGCGGAGCGGCTGGCTGAGGCGGTGAAGAGTTTGACGATCGGTCCTGCGGATGTTCCTTCGTCGAATGTTGGACCGGTGATCGACGACGATGCGCGGCGGCGGATTCAGGAATACATCGACCTTGGCAAGAAGGAAGGTCGCGTATTTGTTGAGGGATCGCTTTCGGGCGATGACGCGGGTGGGTATTTTGTCGCACCGACGATTCTGACGGGGATCAACAACTCATCGCGACTTGCTCAGGAGGAAATTTTCGGACCGGTGGTTGTGCTTTTTCGAGCGAAGGATTTCGATGAGGCGCTCGACATCGCCAACAGCACCCGATACGCACTTACGGGCGGTCTTTTTTCGCGAAGTCCGATGAACATCGAGCGTGCGCGGAATGAATTCGCGGTCGGCAACCTATATATCAATCGGCGGATCACCGGCTCGCAGGTCGACGCTCAGCCATTTGGTGGGTTTAAGCTGAGCGGGACGGGCGTGAAGGCTGGTTCGCCGGATTACCTGCTTCATTTTATGGACGCCCGGTGTATTACCGAGAACACAACGCGCAGCGGGCTGGTTCCGACGGATAAACGCACGAATGCGTCTTGACGAGAAGGCTGTTTTCCCGATACCACTGTGAGGTTTCGGGCGGGGACGCGATGGAAGGTGAGGTGCGGTTGTTGTACCTCACGAAACTGGACTTGCGGACTTGAATTGGAGAGAACGATATGGGATCATTAGAGACTTTTTTCGGTGCGACGTTTGTTAATACTATTCTTTTCGCGCTGCTTCTCATCTTTCTTGGGAATGCGTTTTAGGCCGCTGTTCTTACGTTCGTGTCACCCTTGATTGCGAGCGTCCGCGCAGGCGTTAAGCCTGCGGCTCGGGGGAGTGGTGGTCGAGGGGCGCGTTGCTGCGCTTGTGGAGTTTTTTGGAATGGTTCGGCAGAGATACAATCCGGCGGTTGTTTTCGCGGTGACGTTATTCTTGGGCGCGAGTGTAGTCGCGGCCAAGCCGATTGATCTGGCCGTTGCAAAACAATACTTCGCGGAAGCGGCGGCGTTGTGCGAAAAAGACGCGGGCAAGCTGTGGGGCGTATCGCTGTGCGGGCCGATGATTTTTGTCGATTCCGAGTCGCGAGGCGTCGTAGCGAACCAGGCTGATGCCAACGGTCATCTCAACGCAGACTCGGGCGTCTTTACGGGCGTGCTTCCGCAGGATGTCCGGATCGCCAACACGGCGACTGTTTGGGCCGACGTCTACTGGACGATGGTCATGTGGCCACTTCCGCAGGACAAGTTAGATCGCGCGCGTTTGATGATGCACGAGTTGTGGCATCGCGTGCAGAGTGACGTCGGCATGCCAATGAACGATCCGCCGAACGCGCATCTCGATCGGTTCGATGGACGTGCGTACATGCAGCTCGAATGGCGAGCGCTGGCAGTGGCGCTCGATACGGCGGGCATCAAACAGGTTGAAGCAGTCAAAGACGCGCTCGTGTTTCGCGCGGCAAGGCGCTCGATTATCAAGGACTGTTCAGCCGCTGAAAACGCACTCGAACTTAATGAAGGGCTTGCTGAGTATACGGGCATCCGGTTGTCTGGATGCGAGGGCAGCGAGTGCATCGCGCGGGCGATCAAGAAACTTGACGACGCTCCGAAAGCAGAGTCGTTTGTTCGGTCCTTTGCTTACGCGAGTGGTCCTGCATGGTGTCTTCTGCTGGATCAATCCAGCCCCGGTTGGCGCAGCCGATTGAAACCCGGTGACGACCTCGCCGGACTTGTGGCACGTGCGATGAAGGTTCGATTTACAGAACCGCTCGGCGAGGCGTACAAGAAGGCGGGGCCTCGCCACGGCGCGGATGACATACGCGATGCCGAGACGAAGCGGGCCAAGGATCGTGTCGCGAAGCTCGCCGCGATGAAAGCGAAGTTTGTCGATGGTCCGGTTCTGACGTTTCCTCTAAAGCAGGTACGTTTTAGCTTCGATCCCGCTACGGTCATCCCGCTGACCGATGAAAGGTTGCTCCATCCTGACGGGACGATCAGCGATCGATGGGGTACGCTTCAAGCGCCGGGGGGATTTACGATCGACATCGAGATGACGCAAGTCGTCGTACCAGTCGCGCCGAATCTGACCGAACCGAAAACGGAGGGAGAGGGCTGGTCCGTATCGCTTCGCCGCGGATGGGTCATCGTGCGGGATGAGAAGGAAGGTTGCTGGATCGCAAAGCAAGGTGGATAGGTCTTAGGCGCTCGCGCTTCGTAAGCGAAGCGTGAACGTCGTGCCGTGCTCATTGTCGCTGGTGGCGGTGATGGTGCCGCCGTTTTCCGAAATGAGGTCTTTGCAAAGGGCCAACCCAAGCCCGCCACAACGCTTTCGACCCGACCGCTCGGTCGGTTTGGTCGATCGAAGCATCTCAAAAATCGTAGGGAGCACGTCCGGCGGGATCGCAGGGCCGGTGTTGTTGATCGTGAGCTCAACGAAATCCGCCTCGCGAGATGCTTTGATCACAAGTCGCCCGCCGTGCTGGGCAGCCATCGCCTCACGAGCGTTGAGCAGGAGATTAAACAGCACTTGTTGAAGCTGTAGGTGGTCACCCCAAACTGTGATCGACTCGGCCACGTCGATCATGACGTCTACACCGTCCTTGGAAAGGTCGCGACAGAGAGACTCGAGCGCGTCATCCACAACGCGACGAAGACAGACCGCCTCGTGCGTTGGGGGAGTGGCTGAGCTTAGCTCCAAAATGCGCTCCGACATGCGAACGAGAATCCGTGTGTTCTTGAGCGTTACGGAGATCGTTTTCTTCATGAGCGCGACGTCGTCGGTTGATTCGGCGTACTCCGCATAGGACAGGATCGGCGTGAGCAGGTTGTTCACCTCGTGCGCGATGGTCGCAGCCGCGGTTCCGAGTCCAGCGAGTTGCTGCGCCTGACGAACCTGCGACCTGAGTAGCTCGAACTGACCGGTTAGCTCCGCAAGCCTTGCTTCGACGGCGTCGCCATCCAGTGGCGGAGGAGATTGCAGCGGCGCACTTTGGGAAGTTGGCGTGGCTGACCGGTTTCGTGTCATTGTACGAATGCGCTTGCCCGTGGTATCTTCAAGAGTGAGTGTCACTGTGTCTGACGTATCGGCACTGTCGTGCCGCGCGCTTGAAGGGATACCGCGTGGATTCTGCGCATCAGCTCGGCGTCTTTCTCGACTTGTTTGAACGACTCGGGGTCGAAGTGCGTAGCGAACATCTCGGCGGTGATGGGTGCAATCTCTGCGCACTCAAGGGCAGGCGAATCATGTTCATCGATTTAGATGCGGATACTGCGACTCGACTTGATAGTTGCGCATCCGCCCTCGCGCAACTCCCGCAGATCGACAAGACATTCGTCCCGCCGGAGATTCGTGAGCGGATTGATAAGATACGAAGTGTGGGCGAGTAGTTTCTCACTTGACCTGCGGACATTCCTTTAGCGACAGCAAGTTCGTCAACCGCATGAGCGCGAGCAGTAAAACAACCGATCCGCAACCGGAAGGAAATGAAACGGAGCGGGATCTTCGGTAAAAATGGCTCCCCGCCGACACCGCGCCGTCGTTGCGACACGCATCTCCCCAGACACGTCGCTCAACAGCGCGAGTTCGGCGGGTTGCCCGCAGAGGAAGCTGTGTTCCGTGGGACAGGAGAACACACCCGCTCCGTCCCCCCCATTGTTCGGTTCCAACCCCCGACCCGACCCCGACCTAACCCCTAGTCACCCCGACCGCCCCCTATCAACCCCAAGACTCATTGGCCTCACCCCGAGGCCACCTCGTCCTCACATGCACCCCGCGAACCCCCCGATCCGCGGTCACGAGGGTCGTAAATGCACCGGGCGTGCCAAGAATGCCCCACGCGAAGATTATTTCCATTGATGAATGTAAGTGCTTGCCTAAGTAGGAGTTACAGTGCTAAGAAACGCTGAGAGCCTCGGGCATCAGCACTGAATCACACCGGGGAATCGGCCTCTTACGCACCCCAACTGGGGACTATTACCCAGTTTGCAGGCTGAATCATAAGTAGGTCTAAGAAGGTGTATCTCAATGGTCGCGATATACCGAGTCGCGATCATGAGGAAGCGGTTTTCACGCATTAGACCGGATCGCTTCCTTACGGGCGCGGCTTTGATAAAAGCCATTCGCACACGTGTTGTGATCTACGCCAGAACCGCCGTTGCCCAGGTGGAGGGGTCTACGTTCCAGGAGAGTTCGTCGCCGATGGTGAGGTGTTGCTGGCCGTGGTCGGCGTCTTCGAGGAGGTAGTAGAAGCCGATGCGGGAATGGTCGGCGGGGTTGAATCCGTTCATGTAGCTTGCGGGGATGATTGCCTCGAGCGAGTAGCTGGACTTTGTGATGTGGGACGCGATTTGGATTTTTCCGGCGGGGACTTTTGGGGCGTCCTCTTTGGCGCGCTGCAGTTTGCCAGAGCCAGCGAAGGGTTTGTCTTTTGTGGTACCGCCGCCTGTGGGGAGGAAGAAGAACTGATGGCAGTAGCGGGTGGCTCGTTTGTTTTTGCGGGCGTCGCGAGTGTCGATGCAGAGGCGGAGGTTGTCGCCTTTCCAGTATTGTTTTGGGTCGCAGCGGAGGGGGCGTCTCTTGTTTTTGACGCGTGTTGCGATGGCGATGCCATTTTCGTTCCAGCAGGACCACACGTCGGCGAACTCCGGGGCATCGTCGATCTCGCCGAGCGCCGGTAGTAAATCTGCGTCAGTCCAGTTGCCGAGTTTTCCGTCTAGCTTGGGAAGGTTCTTGCGAAAGTGTAGCGGGAACTCCAGCGAGAAGAGGAATCGGTTGGGGATCAGCGTGCTCATGCGGTCTGCAACCTTTCTTCCGTCTCGCCGGTGGGTGCGCTCCGCTTCCAGACGTCGCGCAGTTGTTTCGTGTCGATCTGATCGAGCGAGCGGACCCAGAAAACGATCGTGTCGCACTCGGGACGGCGTTTGATTTCGACATCCTGACCGAGTTTATCGACCTGGGTCGGGGTGAAGACGTTATTGGGTGCTCTGAGTTCGACGCGAAGACCGCGACCCATGTTGGTCACGATTTTGCCTCGCCGCGTATCGCCTTCAAGAAGCTGAACCGTGGTTTTGCTGCACCAGTCGAATTCCAGGTCGGGTTGAAGCGATTTGAATCGACCGACGAGCGAAACGAGAAGGGCTGGTTTCCATTTCGCAACTTGCCTCGCGGACATGCTTTTTTGCGACAGATGCCACGCCTGCCCGAGCGCTTTCCATGGCTTACTCAGCTCGACGTTTGATTGTTGATTGTCCAGGTGCTTTGCGTAGGCGGTGGCAGCTTGTTTTAGGAATTTCTTGAACACGGGCTTGGTCAGGTCTGTTTGGTCGCGGAGCGAGATGCGAATGTCGTCCCAGCCGCCGGCGATTCCGGTCAGATTTCGTACGCGGACGCGACTCCACTGTCAGTAGATGGGCAAGTCTTTCCGTGCGTCGAGCGTTTTGACCTTGAGGCTGCTTTGCAGGTCGGACTCGGTGAATGTTTTTTCCGGTACGCGGAACGATAGCTCCAGTAGGTCTTTGAATCCCGTAAGTGCGTGGAAGAACCACGGTTGATTTTTGACAGCCGTGATTTCGACGCGCGTGCGGTGTTTCCAGTCGGTCGGTGCGAACTTGCCGGAGTCGCGAATCGACGCGACTAACCAAAGAAGCACTCTCGCGTCCCAGTTGACCGGTTCGCCGTTGCTGTCGAGATGGTTGATGGTATGCCATGCTTCGCCGTCGACTTCCCACGGCATCTTCGCGTTGTCGTCGAGGTCGAGCGTGCGATGTTTGCCAATGTCAACTGCTGCTTCGACGGAAGCGTCGTGAATGTCGCGTTTTTCGACCGGGCCTGCTTTGAGAATCGGTTTGAGTGCGACGCCGGTCGCGGATAAGCTCGTTTTGACAATCGACTCGGGCGGACCCGATGCTACAACCATTCCGCCGCCCTCGCCCGCCTCTGGTCCGAGATCGATCACCCAGTCGGCGGTCTTAATGACGTCAAGATTGTGCTCGATGCAGATAACGGTGTTTCCCATGTCCACGAGACGATGCAGGACGCTCAGGAGTTTTCTCAGATCGTCAAAGTGCAAGCCCGTCGTCGGTTCGTCGAGAACGTACAGCGTTTTGCCCGTCGATGGTTTGCCGAGTTCGGTGGCGAGCTTGACTCGCTGGGCTTCGCCTCCGGAGAGTGTCGGCGCGGATTGACCCAGTTCGAGATAACCGAGACCCACGTCATCGAGCGTCTTGAGCATGCGCCGGACCTTCGGGACGTTCGCGAAATGCTCAAGCGCTTCGTGAATGCGCATCGAAAGAACGTCGGCAATGCTCTTGCCGCGAAACTTTACCTCAAGCGTTTCCGGGACGTATCGCTTGCCGCCACACTCCTCGCACTCGATCCACACATCGGGAAGAAAGTGCATTTCGATGCAGCGCTTGCCCATGCCGGTGCAAACCTCGCAGCGACCGCCCGCCCGGTTGAAGCTAAACCGATTCGCGGTGTAGCCACGAATCTTACTGGTCGAAAGCTTGGCGAAGACGTCGCGGATGGCGTCGAAGACACCGGTGTACGTCGCGGGGTTGCTCGTGGGACTTGTGCCGATAGCGGACTGATCGACGTTGATGATTTTATCGACGTGCTCGATGCCCGTGATTTTGTCGTGACCGCCCGGGACAGCCGTGGCGCGGTGGATGCGTTGCGCGAGCGCCTTGCTGAGGATGCCGCTGACGAGTGTGCTTTTGCCGCTACCGGAGACGCCGGTGACGCACGTGAATCGAGAGA
>JAJRUK010000226.1 GCA_024277835.1 Planctomycetota bacterium
CCTCGCGACTCACGCGAGAACGGAATAGAGGGTCAGCCCGTGTCACTCTTACCACGGTGGAGTATTCATCCGAACTCAGCGCGTCACAGTCGGAGGGCCTCTTGTTCAAACATGCGCAAAACTGCTCGTTCGTGTCATCCACGCCGAGTGTCCCATCCAGCGGCGCGTGATCTCCGAACCCGATCGTCACCTGAATAAGTTGTGGCAACGGATTCTCACCGGTCACATGCCAATTGTCCCACCATGAATATCCGTCATAATAACAGAAGCGAATATAGTGGATATCCGGCGCATACAGTTCCTCCCAATTCACCTCCGGAGCAATGCCCGAACCAGCGCCGGAATCCGCGCCGCCGCCCGTCGATAACCCCACCAGGTCACGATGAAATTGATCGGGCAGCGTCGGGTTATTCGGATCGATCGACTTTCCGCTTCGCAGTGACCGATCGGTCGCCAGACGCCTTGGAATCAGCTTTTCGATGCGCACCAGACCAAGCGGCTGCTCCCATCCAGCCTCGCTCACGATGTCCGGATGACGCGCGATCTTGTACTGGATTTTCACCAGATCATACTCGCGCTTGATCGGGTCAGTGGGGGCCAGTCGCTCCTGCGCAAGCTCGCGACGCGGAACACGCAGTGTCGTAATCTCAATGGCCTCCTGCCCCCCGGCGATTCCCATACCGAAGTCTTTCGACTGGACGACAGCCTGTCGTATTTCTTCGGACATGCGCTGCAATACGGTTCGCGTCAGGCGAAGGTCCGCCGCCCGCTCGGTCCCGCTTGCTTTTGAACTAAGCGACGCGTAATAGAACTGGTACGTCAGGGACGAAAGAATAACGAGCAAACCCATCGACAGAATCACTTCGAGCAGCGTCATGGCACGCTGACGTTTGAGTTTCAAACTGCGGCGACGCATCAATTACCATCCTCCAACGGAGTATCATCGAAGACGCCACTATCTTTCAGTTGTTGCAGGATGTCAGGCGGGATCAGTGCTTCGAGCGCCCCCAGATCAAGACCGAGCGCGTTTAGCACGACGGGAAGCGCCTTGATTAAGTCCTCCGAATCCAGTTTCGCCAGAACGCTCGGATCAAACGCGGCTGCGTCCAGACCGGGAATACCCGCCGACGAAAGCTGTTCGGAAATCTCGTCGTATTCCTCGTCGGATAGACCGAAATCCTCGGCAAGATCAAGTCTCTGGGGTATTGCGCGTAGCGCAAAAACGCGGTACACGCGCTCCGCATCGTCGTATTCAAACGTGTCCTGGCGATAGTCGCCGTCGCGAACGCGATGCAGAACATCAATCGTCACGCGGTACATGCTATCGACGGCGGTTGGCTCCGTCGTCATGAGCCAACCCCAATCAGGAAAACGAGAACCAAAGTCCCCCTCTTCCACTTCATCGACCGAGTCTAACTTGATCAAACCTAGGTCCAAGAATGCAAGCTGCTGTTCCGCGAGTGTAATCGCACGAATTCGTCGCTCCATTTTTCGGATCGTCATCTGCGAATCGTGAAATTGCGAACCGATGATCGCCAGGGCAACCACCAGCATCCCCGCCGCGACGATCGTCTCTAGAAGCATATACCCTCGACGGTGGCGGCGCAGACCCGACGCGCGATTGAAGTGCAGCCTCGACCGTTGATGTACGATGCGCCCGATCATTTTTTGATTTGAATGTCACGAAGCTCGAGGATGTCCTTCTCGGTCAGCTCGCGAGGATTCAGGAAATCCTGTCTCAACACCGCTGGCCAATTCTTTTCCTCGAACAAATCCAACTCCGTCTTGTATAACGGCCTCTGCAACCAGCAGAACCCCGTTTGCCCCTCAAGAATGACTTCGATCCGCTTGAAATTCTCAAGCTCGTCGTATTGCGCTTTCGGCGGTGCATCCGTCAGTACGAAAACCGCCCACTCACTTGTACCGTCGGGTTCGATGTGCAGTGGCGGAAAAAGTGGGTCAAATCCTTCAAATCTTCGCGATCGGCTTGGACGTCAGCCACCTCGGTCGTGCCTCGATCCTGCAATTCCTGCAAAGTCTGAATGGTGGGTCGCTCAAGGCGAACCTCGGCGCAACGAATGTTGCCCAGAAGAGTATCCCCGATCGCCCAAGAGTCGGTGACAAGCTCAAAAACCTCGGGTTCGCGGATGGGGTCGTTCTCGCGCTCGATGAGGGGTTGCTGTTTGCCGCCGAGCGGATCGGTCTCGTCCTCAATTGGAAAGCGGATGCGATAACGCTTTCCATCAAAGGACGCGTTGGCTGCGACGATGGTCAGCAACGAGCGCATCTGATTCGCAGAAGCGGGAAGCTCCTCGCCGCGAATCTGCTTGGCGAAGTTCGGGATCGCGATCGCCGCGATCGTCGCCATCAGCCCAACGACGAGCAGAAGCTCAACGAGCGTGAACCCGTGTCGTCGACTGTCGCGCGCATAGACTAACATCGTACACCTCTATTGCTCCCGTACATATCGCAAGGTCTTTCGGACGCGGTGAACCCTCGCACGCGGCGAGTCCACAGCTTCGATCGACACGATCGCGTCGATACGCGCTGCTACTTCTCGATCCAGTTCTTGATGTCGTCGCTGCCGGACTTACCACCGTCGTCTTTTCCATCTTCGCCGCGACTCCAGAGGTCATAACTTTCCTCATTAACGTCGCCCGGCGAACGATACTCGTAGGGCTTTCCCCACGGATCGAGCATCTCTTCGTATGCACCATTCATGTAAGGCCCGTTGTAGCGATCGTCGTCCGCTTCGCCTTTCTTCTTGTACAGCGCGGCGAGGCCTTCGTCGGTGCTGGGATACACGCCCATGTCCCACTTGTACTGGTCGAGGCCTTTGGCGATACCACCGTTACCTTTCACAGCAGCTTTGGCGATGTTGTTCTTGGCTTTCGTACCAGAACTCATCAAGTTCGGAATGGCGAATGCGGCGAGCACCGCAAGAATACCAGTCACCAGGAGCAGTTCCATCAGCGTAAACGCCGATCGTCTCTTGTTCATTTTGCGTCGCATCTGTTGATCTCCTATCGAAAAGAGCGAGTACGTCTTTCGAGGCTCGTTGCCTGTTTTCTTCTTGCAGTACCGCAAACGCGATACGCTTTGTTATCATGCAAACATTCTTAATCCACACCCGACCCCATCGTCAGAATCGGAAGCAGCAGACCCACCATGATGGCACCGACGGCAAACGCCATGAACAGCAGCAATAGCGGCTCAAGAATCCGCACCGCCAGGTCAATGGTCCGCGCCGTACGCGCCTCGTTCGTGTCCGCAATCTGGACCAGCACATTTTCGAGGTTATTGCTTTCCTCCGCCACCGCAATCATGCCGAGTATGGCCGGGGGAAACAAACCACTCTTTTCCAGCGGCTCTGAAAGCGCGGCCCCCTTCTTCACGCTGTCCGCTGCCTCTTCAATGATCTTCGCCAGGACTTCATTCCCGGCGGAGTCCTTGGATATTTTCAGCGCCTGCAAGATGGCCACACCGTTGTGCAACATGGTGCCCAGAATTCGACAAAACCGACATATTGCGACCATCGTCGTGATGGGTCCGACAACCGGCGCGCGCAGCTTGATCGTTTCAAACATATGACGCCCGGTTTCTGTCTTAACCCACGACACCAACGCAACAGTCACGGCGGCAAGCCCGAAGATCATCACCGTATAGTTGTCGATCACGAAATCGCAGACGCCGAAGACCATGACGGTCATGAAGTTAAACGTTTCCGGCCTCAGGTAGGGACGGAGCTTCGGGACAACCACCGTCATCACGAAAATCAGAATCCCCCCCCCAAACACGACCAGAATGACCGGATAAACCATCGCTCCGCGGACTTTGTTGCGAAGCTCGTCCTGTTTTTCCGAGAAAATCGCGATCCGTGCGAGAACGTCTTCGAGAAACCCGCCCTGCTCGCCCGCTTTTACCATTGACGACTGCAACGGCGAAAACGCCCGAGGATGCTTCGCCATCGCCTCACCAAGAGAGATTCCGCCCGCGACATCCTCGCGAACCTCTCGAACAACCTGGGCCAACGCTCCCTTGACCCCTTTGCCCGAAAGCACGTCCAAGGCCCGCATAATCGGAACACCCGCCCGAAGCAGGTCGGCAAGCTGACCGTAAAACGTCGTCAACTGCGCGGTCTTCACCCGCCCGCCGGAGAACGGGACGTTCGTCTGCTTCGCCCCCTCCGAGACCTCGACCGGGAAGAGCGCCTGCTCCTCAAGTTGGCGCAAGGCGACTTGATAGTTCTCCGCCGTCAGCACACCGCTGACCTGCTGACCATCTCCGCTCACTGCTTTGTACGAAAAACTCGGCATACGCCCTTAACCCTGCTGCTCTCTTAACAACGACCAGAACCTACGTCTTATGTACGCTTATCGTCGGGATTGTGCCGCAGAATAGGCCACAGACACGCGTTCCCGATTTCGCACGACCTCAGCCACGAGTCCGTTCCAATGGTATGCCGCCGTTCATCTGCAACAATCTCCGATATCGCTCGCCCCGTCATTCGTCGCCAGGATCGCCCGTGAAATGACGAAACCAGTGCTGGAAACGGAATCTCACGATCGACGCATCTCTTACCTGCTCTCCTTCTACCCGAGAAGTACGGGCCGATTGCAGCGAATCTCGCCTAATTGATGAGGTATCGGAGGTCGTCGGGGTCGGTCGGGGGGTGGTCGGGGTCGGGTGAGCGAGGATATCGGACCTGCCGCGCGGCGACCCTCGTTTCGGCCAATCGCCGGAGTCAGGCTCCGGAAACGGTCTCGCAGAGGCGATCGACGACGTCGGCAATCGCCATTTCCGTCGTATCGATCACGATGGCGGCCCCGGACGCAAGAAGCGGCTCCCACTGTTTGGCGTCGATCGCGTCGCGATAGCGGATATTCGCGGCGACCTCCTCCAGGCTGACGTCCTGACCGTCGGCAGCCATTTCCTGATGGCGGCGACTGGCGCGAATTTCGACGGACGCGCTGAGAACGAACCGAAAGTCGGCGTCCGGAAAGACCACGCTGCCTTGATCTCGCCCCTCGGTCACAAAGTCCACGAGATTCTTCCCGATCTGCCTCTGCAGGGCGATCAGGTGCTCGCGAACGCTTTGATGGCGGGAGATCGTAGAGGTGGCGCGGCTCACTTCGATCGATCGAATCGCTTCGCTGACGTCGTTCCCATCCACGCTGACGCGAGCATGTGTCGGCCCGCAATCGATCTCGAGTTGCAACGCTCTTGCAAACTGTGACACGGCATCGGCATCGTCGAGATCGATACTGCCACGCAGCGACGCCAGGGCAATCGCGCGATACATCGCACCGGTATCGAGATACGCGAACTGCAGGCGCGCGGCGAGCTTCCTAGCAGCCGTCGACTTACCGGACCCTGCGGGACCATCAATCGTCACAATCATGCGACGTAGGATAGGCCCGGCGACCCGGATTGTCGAAAATCGTCCGCGACGGTTCCGATAAGACGGAGAATCTCTTGAATTTTAGGGCTGATTTTGTTATCGTCGATTCTGCTAGATGTTTTCTTGGGGGGGAAGTCATCTTGAATGCGACGTAGTACTTCGGCGCTGAGTGGGGCTGACACTACTCGCCCTTCCCACCCTGCCAGGCGGTGAGCCGCTTGGCCCGCAACCCCAACAAGAGGGATCCAATGAGTAAACGATACGAACTCCGAAGCATCGCGTGTGTATTTGCGCTGTCACTCCTGGTCGCGGCCACGACGTTCGGCAGACCGCTGCATTCGATCGTTGACACCGAAACCGATGCGCTAAACGTCAATGAAGACCTTGCCGTGGAGCGCATCCTCGCGGCGCAAGCAGCGAGTAGTACCACGGTTCAAAATACCGGGGCAGACACCTGCGGTGCCGTCGGCGTAACCTCGTTGCCAGCAAACCCGCCGGGCGGAACTTTGAGCGTAACGATCCTCGGCGATAATACCGCTGCCACCGGGATAGACTGTGACAACGACGGCCCCCTGTGGTGGGAAGCCTTCGAGCTCACCGAGTGTGCAACCGTCAGACTGGATTACTGCGGAACCACGCCAAGACGAACGGCGGTCAGTACATACCTGTACCAGCAGTGTCCGGGGAGCGGAACAAATTGCGGACCGAGGATCGGTTTCGCGTCTGGAGGCGCAAGTAGTTGCCCCGACGCAAACTTTACGATTGTCTTTGCGAACCTGCCAGCCGGTGTTTACTATGTCCCGATTCGCTCGATGAGCGCGTCGGACAAAGGTCCGTATCAAATCAACTTGTTCGCGGAAAAGTGCGTAGGCGCATGTTGCGACTTCGACGCGAACACCTGCACAGACGGCGTGAGCGAACAGCAATGCGCTGGCGTGAACCAGGAGTTCTCGACAGCGGGAACCTGCTGCACACTCGAATGCCTCCCGCCAGGGGAGACGTTTCGCTCCAAGGGCGTTGAGCTGCTGAGTTGGGTTGATCTTCCCGAATTCGCCAACGGCTTATCAGGCGCAAACGATGTGTGGGGATACGCGTCTCCCTCCGGGCGAGAGTACGCCATCGTCGGGCTGAATTCCGCAACCGGTTTTGTGGAAGTGACCGACCCGTTCAACCCGGTTGTGATCGAGACGATTCCAGATTCGTCGTTCCTCTGGAGTGATATGCGAACGCTGGGCGAGTACGCCTACAACGTGATCGAGAGCAGCGGAAACGGCATGCAGATCCTTGACATGTCGCAGATTGATACCGGAGTCGTGACACTGGTTGACACTTTCACCGGCGGCGGATTTCAGAGCGCACACAACATCGCCATCAACACGCAAAGCGGATATGCGTATCTGTGCGGTGCGAATATCGCCGGAGGGTTCGTCGTCCTGGACCTGGCGGACCCCGAAGTTCCGGTCATCGCCGGATCGTGGAACCAGGCGGGATGCCACGACATGTTCGTCATCACCTATAACAACGGACCGTTCGCCGGACGCGAAATCGCTTTCCTTTTTGGGGGCGGGGATAACTTCTACATCATCGACGTCACGAATAAATCGAACATCTTCACGGTGTCGTCGATTCCCTCGATCCCGACGGGGTTCGGGCATCAGGGGTGGATTACAGAAGACCTTCGCTATGTCGTCATGGGGTCCGAGCTAACGACCGGGGTGCCCACAACCGCCTTCGTGAGCAACGTCGAGAACATCGAAGCACCGTTCTACGTCAACAGCTACACAAGCGGACTATGCTCGACCGACCACAACGTGATGATCAAGGCCGGTATCGCCTACCACGCCAATTACTCAAGCGGGTTGCAGGTCTTCGATATCACCGATCCGACCAACGCGCAGCACGTCGCCTTTTACGACACCAACCCCGCCAACAACAACAGCGGGTTCGACGGCGCATGGGGAATCTACACGCAGCTCCCGAGCGGAATTCTACTTGTTACCGACGACATTCGAGGCCTATTCGTGCTCAACTACGACTGCAACGGAAACGGCATCGACGACACCATCGACATCGCCAACCTGACAAGTAACGACTGCAACACCAATGGCTTGCCCGATGAATGCGAACGCGATCAAAACGGAAACGGGCTACCCGATGACTGCGAGTTCGCAATTCAAACACCCCCACAACCTGAGATTGGCGGCGTAAACAAGAACCGTTACATCTCGTTCGTGGTTCCGCCGTTGGACGGGTTACAGCAAGATACCGCGCTGCGCGTGCGACTAACGTCGCTGCACCACCCCGCCGTACCCCCAGACGCACCGGATTTCACCGCGCGCGAGGGCGAACTTCGCTATGTTGTCCCGCTCGCCTACGACGATCAAACGGGCGAGCCAATGCTGGACTGCGTAGGATCCGCCGCCCAGGCAACGACGTTCAAGTGCGCCAAACTCTCATGCGATCCCACGTATCTCGATTGGTCTGCCCTGCTCGCCGGTGAAACGCTGCACGTCACCGGGGCGGCTGTCGTGCCAAGCTCTACGTATGACGTGGCGATGCTCTCTGCGGACTGCGCGGGCGTCGAACCAAGTTGCGTGTTCGCAACGACCGAGCTTTCCATCGCGACAGTTCGATGGGGCGATACAAACGGAGATGCGATGGTCAACGTGGCGGACGTCGTCTCCGTTGTCGATGCGGTCAAAGACACCCCGGGTGCGGTTACTTCGTACCAGGCAACGATGCAGCCCAACGATCCTGACCCGCTTACCGGCCCGGGGATTAACGTCACGGACATCGTACTCGTCGTGGACTCGTTGAAGCTGGTCGCCTACTCGTTCACAGGCCCAATCGTCTGTCCGTAGTGGGCTGTTGAAAAAGTGTGGCGCCGGCTTGTGACCGGCGACACTCTGAAAACTTCGTTCTTGAGCAGGCTGCGACCGCCATCAGGAGACCGATCATCCGGTAGCGGTGCGTCAGGAATACTTCGCGGCGATCGGCATACGGCGACCGCTCCCGAACGCGCGAGCGGTGACCTTGATCCCTACGGCGGCCTGTTGTCGCTTGTATTCGTTCATGCGAACCATCTGCGCGACACGCTCGACCATCGCACGATCAAACCCCGACTCAATTATTTCATCTACGCACCGATCTTGTTCGATGTACTGTTCTAACACCGCGTCGAGCAAATCGTACGGGGGCAATGTGTCCTGATCGGTTTGATCTTCGCGAAGCTCAGCCGATGGCGGCTTGTCGATGGTGCGAACCGGAATGCGCGGGGTGTCCGCGGTCGCATTGATCTGCCGGGCCAGCTCATAGACAACCGTCTTTGGGACATCGCTCAAAACGGCAAGCCCGCCGCACATATCGCCGTACAGCGTACAATAGCCAACCGCCAGCTCACTCTTGTTCCCGGTCGTAAGAAGCAACCATCCGAACTTATTGGAAAGCGCCATCAGAAGCGTACCGCGAATGCGCGCCTGAATATTTTCCTCCGCGACGCCCGGCGCCTCACCAGAAAATTGCAGCGAGAGGGACGCTTCGTAAGCGGCGTGAACCTCTTTAACACCGATCTCAAGGAGTTGCATGCCAAGATTCGCGGCAAGCGCTCGCGCATCTTCAACGCTGTGTCCGCTTGAGTACCTCGACGGCATCGCCACCCCATGCACGCGATCACGCCCGAGCGCTTCAACCGCGAGCGCAGCCGTCAGGGCTGAATCGATCCCGCCAGACAACCCGACAACGACATCGGTAAACCCGCACTTTCGAACGTAATCTCGAATCCCAAGCAGTAGCCCCGCTCGAATCCCGGCGATTCGATCGGGGTAGGTTTCAATGCGGTTTGACGTCGCGTTCAGATCGACAACAAGAAAATCCTCCTCGAACGCCTTCGCCCGCGCAAGCACATCACCATTCGCGTCAAGCACAAGACTCGTACCGTCGAACAGCAGATCGTCGTTGCCAGCGACCTGGTTTGCATACACAAGCGGAACACGAAGCTCCCTCGCCTGGCTCGCAAAAAGAGCCTCGCGACCTTCTTGAACACCAGCGCGATAGGGCGAAGCTGACAGGTTGACGATCAATCGCGCGCCCGCTTCAACCGTCTTTGTAATCGGGTCGACCCCGTAAACGCGCCGACCTTCAAACTGACGATTGTTCCAAAGGTCTTCGCAAACCGTGACGCCAACCGCGATAGCCCCGCCTTTCGTTGGCACATCGACGACGCACGGCTCACGACCGGCGCTGAAGTAGCGCGTCTCATCGAAAACGTCATACGTCGGCAGTAGCATCTTCGCGTACGTCGCTTCCACGCGCCCATTGCGACACACTGCCACCGCGTTTAGCAGGCCCTTCCCCTCGCCCGACGGATCGGGCATCGCAAACCCCACAAGGGCGGTCAACGTATCGCACGCCGATGCGATTCGCTCGACGGCGGCGACGTTCGTTTGAACGATATCGCGGCGTAGGACGATGTCCTTTGGCGGGTACCCCAAAACGCATAGCTCCGGGGCGACCAGAAGGTCGACGCTCTCTGACTTGGCGCGCTGAACCGCATCGAGGAGCAACTTCGTATTGCCCTCGACATCTCCGACGGTCGGATCAAGCTGTGCAAGGCCTATTCGCATCGGTCTCCGGTCTCAGTCGATCCATGGTGCGGATCGACCCGCGCATCTTACCAAAGTGATCGAAAACCGCCCACTTTCCGAAAGCCGGGGTCGATTTGGAAACAAAAAAACCGCCCGACGGGGTCGGACGGTCTGGTGCGAGAAAGAAGCGAGACCGGCGGGGCTTTTCCGTGTTCGGGCCGGAGAGAGGAGAGTTTGGAAAAGCGTTCTTCCCGCCGATCTCACATTTCGTTATGCGACGTGCGAGGGCAGTGGCCTGCTCGGATATTCCGACAGGTACGTTTGACCGTCCTAATGGATCCCGGCCACCGCGGTCGCACTTTCGCTATTCAGTTTTCATACTTTGCAGCGCAGTCCATCCCGGCTCTAAATCTCAATTACACAGCGCCGAAAATTCCTGCCCTTTGGCTCAACGCACGTCGCCTCGGCCGAGTCCCCATCCTGCCATCGCGGGAACGCACGGCGTCTGTGCTTGCCACGCTAGAGCAGTTGGCAAGACCGGTGCCAAACCCGGTCGGTCCGTCAGACCTCAGACCCAAGAACGCCCGCAGAGCATCTCGGACGCGCAAAAGGTCCGAAAACTCGCCCGAATTCCGACAATTGGCGGTTGATGTAAGGATCTGTGAGCGGGAGCGGGCACGCGCGATGGAGGTCTGTGGTCGAGATGGCGTAGAGAGTTGGGTCTTTTGACGCAATTCCCCACCACGCGACGCCGCCGATTAGACGTCCGATTCTCGAACACTAGAATCAAGTGCTTGCGGAATTGGTCGCTGGCTTCGACTGGGAGATGATTGAAATGGCAGAAACACTAAACCTGACGATCGGCGGGATGAGCTGTGACCACTGCGTTGCCTCGATCGACCGCGCGCTGACTGCTTTGAACGGCGTGTTGAGCTGCGACGTACATGTTGGTAGCGCGCGTGTCGCGATCGACGAGAAACAAATAACCCGCGGCGAACTTCTTGCTGCGGTTCGCGAAGCCGGGGCGTATGAAGTCACCGGTTTCGCCTCCGCGGATGACTAACACGAACATGGCGACCGAATCTACCACACCGCCACCCCCGCAGATTCGCCTGCGCGTTGAAGGGATGACGTGCGGCAGTTGCGTCGCGCGAGTCGAGCGCGCGATCCAGTCGCTTCCGGGAGTCGTCACGGCGCGGGTTAACCTCGCGACGGAAGTGGCGACGATCGACGTTGGACAAGATGGGGCACGTCGAAGTGACATCATCGAAGCAATCCGCGGCGTTGGTTACGACGCTGATACGTTCCGACCTGGCGACCACGATTCAACAGGCCTGGAAAAAACCCACGCCGCGAAATTGCAACAGCATCGGCAAGCACTCGTGCAGGCAGGCGGGATCGCACTTCCGATCCTTGCGCTGCACTGGGGCGCGCCGGTTCTGCAATCGACCGAAACCGGCGGGCACGTTTGGCCTCTCGCCGCGCAGGCGCTTCTCTGCCTTGTTCTGCTCGGGTCATCTGCCGGCGCTCCCATTTTGGTCGGCGGGTTGCGGTCGCTGATCCACCGTTCACCGAACATGGACCTTCTTATCTCGCTCGGTGTGTCGGTAGCTTTTGTTGCGGGGGTCGTCCGCCTTTTTGCGGGAGGTGCGGATCAAGGGGACTTTCAGACGGCGGCGATCATCCTCTCGTTTATTAACGTCGGTCGTTATCTCGAAATGCGAGCGAAGCACAGCACGACCGGCGCGATCTCCGCGCTCGCGCGACGCATGCCCGCAACCGCGACCTTGATCACGGACGACGGCACCAAAGAAATCCCTGTTTCGCAGATCGCGCCGGGCAACAAACTTCGCGTCGCCCAGGACGTCGTCGTACCGGTGGATGGACGAATCATCGAAGGAAGCGCCGCGCTCGACGAAAGCGCAATCACCGGCGAGTCCATCCCCTGCGACCGAACGACGGGCGACGACGTAAGTGCGGGAACAATTGTTCGAGACGGTCTGATTACGATCGAAGCCACGCGCGTCGGTGCGGACTCGACGATGGGCCGCATTATCCGTGCCGTCGAAGATGCCCAGTCGGGAAAAACGAAATTGCAGCGCATCGCCGATCAAGTCGCGGGCGTGTTCGTCCCGATCGCGGTGGCGATCGCGGTGGCGACGTTGCTGTTGACCTTTACGCTGACCGATCTGGGGTTTTCGATCGCGCTTGAAAGAGCGGTCGCGGTATTGGTGATCGCGTGCCCGTGCGCGATGGGGCTTGCAACGCCGACTGCGGTGATGGTCGCGACGGGGCGTGCTGCTCAGTCGGGCATTCTTGTTCGCGACGCGGCGGCCCTCGAAGCAGCCGGGTCTGTCCGCGAAATGTTCCTTGACAAGACGGGAACGCTCACGACGGGCAACCCCACGGTCGCCGACGTTGTTGCCTTTGGAGGCGAATCGCGCGAGACGATCCTGCAAATCGCGGGGTCCGCGGAACAGTATTCTCAGCACCCGCTCGCCCGAGCGATCGTCAACACCGCAAGAGAAGCTGGCGCACCGCTGACGGAACCGTCGTCTTTTTCATCAGTCGCGGGTGCGGGTGTTCTTGCTGAGCTTGACGGCACGTCCGTCCACGTCGGGGCAGCCAAGTATCTCAAAGAAGTCGGTATCGATCTATCCGGCGCGGAAGAAGCGATCCGCGCCGCGAGCGACGCGGGATCGTCCGTCGTGCTCATCGCCAAAGACGCGACAGCCATCGGCATGGTCGCCGTGTCGGATTCCATTCGACCGGGCGCAGCGGCTGCCATCGACGAGCTTCGCTCGCTGGGCGTCTCCTGCTCGATGATTACGGGTGATAACGTGCGGACGGCCGAGGCGGTCGCTCGCGCAACGCACATCGACGGAATCCACGCCGAGAAGCGTCCCGAGGACAAGCTAAGTATTATCGAAGTGCAACGAGCGGCGGGCAGTCGGGTTGCATTCGTGGGCGACGGCGTGAACGACGCGCCGGCGCTCGCCGCTGCCGATGTCGGTATCACGTTCGCATCTGCCACGGACGTCGCGGTCGGGGCTGCGGATATCACGATTGTCCACGACGATCTTTCGCGCCTGCCGGACATGATCCGCCTCGCGCGACGCAGCCTCCGCATCATTAAGCAGAACTTGTTTTGGGCGTTCTTCTACAACGCCGCCGCGATTCCGCTTGCGGCGACCGGACAAGTACCGCCCGGACTGGCTGCGGGTGCGATGATGCTCTCATCGATCAGCGTCGTTTTGAACGCGCTTCGACTTCGCAAGTAGCAACATTCGCGACGCGTCCACTTTCCCTACGAAACAAGGCTTCTGCCGCCATCGATCGCGATGACCTGACCGGTGATGTAGTCGCCGTCTTCGCAGAGAAACCGAACGAGTTTCGCGACTTCGCCCGGGGTTCCTTCGCGCAGGAGCGGCACGCGATCCACGAGTTTCTTGCGAAGTGTGCTATCGTAGTCGTCGGGAAAAACGGCGATGCCCGGCGCGACGGCGTTCACGCGAATCTTCGGGCCGAATGCCTTCGCACATCCAACGGTGATCGCGTTCAGCGCCGCTTTCGAGGAGCAGTAGGCGAGATACCCTCGCCACGGTTTGGATGCAGAGATGTCGGACAGGTTGATGATAACGCCGCCGTCGCCTTTTTCCAGGTGCGGGCGAGCGTAACGTGAAAGCGTCGCGGGTGCGAGTGCGTTGACACGATAGGTTGTCGCCCATCGAGAGTCGTCGAACCCGTCCGCGGGAACGGAGTTTTGGTTGCAGTGACGGTCGGGGTCGGGTGAGAAGACCGACGCGCTATTGACCAGGACATCAAGCCCGCCAAGGTCGGAAACAGCGGCGTCGATGATCCGTTGCCAGTCGCCCTCGCAGTCTAGGTCGCCAAACACGACGAACGCGCGCCGACCCATCCCTTTGATCTCTTCAGCGACTTCGAGCGCTTCGGTCTCGGACGCACGATAGTGAATCGCAACATCGCAACCAGCTTCCGCGAGCTGCGTGGCGATC
>JAJRUK010000227.1 GCA_024277835.1 Planctomycetota bacterium
CGTCAGCTTAACAGCCTCTGTTTTCCCGAGCGCATCGATCAGATAGATTTCATACTCGCCACTCTTGTCGGAAAGGTACGCGACGGTCTTGCCGTCGGGCGACCACGCGGCGTTTCGATCGCGCGCGCCGGAGTCGTTGGTGAGATTGCGCGTGGGACCATCTTTTTTGGGGACAGAGAAGATTTCGCCGCGTGCAACGACGAGCGCCCGCTTGCCGGATGGAGAAATGTCGATCCCCGTGATGCGATTGGAGACATCTTCGAGTCTTGTCCTCGCCTCGGGAGCGTCTGCCAGTATCTGAATGGGGACGACGTTCGACTGACCGGTCTTCGTATCGAGAACCGCAAGCGAGCCGCCGAGTTCGTATACGATCTTATCACCGCCGGCGCTGGGGCGGCGGGCGTCGTACTCGGTGTGGTGCGTGAGTTGCTTCGTTTTCTTTGTCTTAGGATCAACGCTGAAGATATTGAGCGTGTGGTTGCGGTCGGAAGTGAAGTAGACCTTGTCGCCAATCCACATGGGGATGCGGTTGGTCGCTTTGTTTTCGGTGAGGTTTGTGAGTTTATCCGTCGAAAGGTCGTAAACGTAAATCTGCTGGACGCGTCCACCGCGATACCTCTTCCACGTTCTGTTTTCGCGCGATGTCTTGTTGTAAGCGATCTGTTTGGCGTCTGGCGAGTAGCTCCCGGTGGCAGCTTCGTTGAGGATCAGTTCTTCGACATCCGTGCCGTCGGGCGAGATCAAAAACAAGCGGTTATATCGACTCGCGCTACTTCGACCGGAGCGAAAAAGGATTTTCCCCGAAGTTGGATGCCAGCCAATGACCTGGTCATAACCCGGATGAAACGTCACGCGGCGGATGTTGCCGCCATGCGCATTCATGACATAGACGTCGCTATTGCCGTCGTACTCACCCGTGAACGCAATGAGGCTACCGTCAGGCGAGAACTTCGGGAAACGCTCCGAGCCGTCGTGGATCGTGAGTCGTGTTGCATCGCCGCCGGTCGCAGGAGCAGTCCAGATGTCCTCGCCATAAACAAAAACGATCGTGTTCTCGTGAATGTCGGGGAAGCGCATGAGTGGGCGAGCGTTAGCACCGTCTGCCTGAATCGCTACGACCTGCGCGGACGCAGCCATCGCGGCGCTTTGCATCGGGAGCGTGCAGGAACAGTTGGCGATCGCGGCTGCGATGATGAGGGCGGTTCGGTAGGGCGTTGCGAGCATGAATACAATCTCCTTGCAGGGTCGAAGCGGAATCTCTGAGTTTGCGTCATACAGTCTGTCGAAAAGTGTGGCACCGGTTTGTAACCGGTGCGATAACTTCTCTTTCTTGGTCTAGAGCGTTCAACACTCAAGCAAGTGTTGTAGGCAACCCCCCTCGATCCCCCCTTAGTAAGTGGGGGACGAAAGAGCGAGTCCGCATAAGCTGACTGTTACTTGCTCCAGCGCGGCACTTCTTCGACAAACCGCGAGCCGGGGATCGTACCTCAGATGCTCGGAAGAAAAAAGGGGACGTCGGAATTGCGATGGGCAAAACGGCCCGCCAGACAACTCTGTACGACTTTACAACTGCTAGTCGAAACTCGCTATAGCCGAGCCGTCTCGGGAAGCTCTGCGCGTCCGGTCGGTATCTGCGACGCTGGTTGCGATCTCGATGCGATGAGAGGCTTGCCGGTCAAGCGTCGCGCGAACGCTTCGCGCGCGTCGATGAGGAGGCTAAACAGCGCGGGCACCAGAAAGAGCGTGAAGATCGATGAGAACAGCAACCCGCCGAGAACAACGCTGCCAAGTCCACGATAAAGTTCGCTCCCAGCGCCGGGGAAGATAACCAGCGGACAAAGCCCCAGCACAGTCGTTGACGTCGTCATGAAGATCGGGCGGACCCGGGTCCGGACGCTCTCAAGGATCGCCTCACGGCGAGGCATGCCCTCACGAATGTGGTTCAGCGCCTGGTGGATGATCAGGATCGGGTTGTTCACGACCGTTCCGATCAGGATCACGAAACCAAGCATCGTAAGAACGTCCAGTGGCTGAAGTACGAAGAGGTTGACGAGCGCCAGACCAATGAATGCGCCGACCGCGCCAAGTGGAACGCTCAAAATAATGACGGCAGGATATAGCCAGGACTCGAAAAGCGCCGCCATGAGCAGGTAAGTGATTAGCAGCGCGAGTCCGATGTTGACCCGAAGGGCAGCCCACGTCGCGCGAAGTTTGTCAGCAGTGCCCGCGAGGGCGATGTAGTATCCACCCTCAAGGTCACCGTTGTCGCGAAGCGGGGCGACGATTTGGGACTCGATGTCGAACATCGCCTGTTCAAGCGGAACGTCGTTGGGCGGCGAGACTTCGATCGTAATCGCTCTTTGTCGCTGGCGGTGATTGATCTGCTCAGGGCCAGCGCCAAGGTCGATCGTTGCGAGCGCAGCCAGCGCGACGAGATTGCCGGACGGCGTAGCGATGGGTAGAGAATCAAGCGAATGCGTGTGCATGGCGAGGTCTTCCCGACCTTTGATGGTAAGGTCGATCTTCTTGCCGGCTAGGAAATAGTCGCCCGCGTACGCGCCATCGACGAGCGCGTTTACAGCATAGCCAAGGTCTCTCGCTGTCACCCTCATGTCAGCGCACTGTTCCCACTTGGGTTTGATGTGAACCTCTGGGTTGGAAAGGTCCAGGCTTGGTTTGGGCCTGACTTGAGCGTAGGGAATGACGCCGCGAACCTGCCCCATGATTCGACCGCCAAGGGCGACGAGCTTTGTCAGGTCCGGACCGGTGATCTCAACGTCGATGGTTCGCCCCGCGCTCAAGCCTTGCTCAAACAGACTCGTTTGCTTGGCAATGGTGAATGTTCCCGGAATGCCTCCACCGGCGGCTCGTAGCATCGGGACCAATTCGCTGGCGCGGGCTGGGTCTTCCGCTCGCACCCCCATGAAGACTGTCTTTCCAGTCGCGACGTAAAAGAAGTCTTTAATAACGGGGGGCTTGTCGCGTCCTCGGCGACTCGCTTCGTCGTTGTCCACGTCCCAATGCGGTTGCAGCGTCGTTTCTACCCGTTCACCCATGCGCGTAAGTTCGTCGAGGTTGTAGCCGGGCGGTGGAATCATCACCGCGAACACGAGGTTTCGATTCCCGGCGGGAAGGTACTCGACGGCGGGCATTAAAAGGTAGCTAACGAACGCGGAGACGCCGACCAACGTGGCGACGGTGGCGAGGCGCGTCGAGGTTCGAGAAAGCAATCGCTCGTTCGTCGCGACAACGACGTTGACGAACGACTGCCCGATGGTCCGACGTTTGGTTGGTGCGCTGACCGCGCCGATCGAAGATGGCCCGGACGAGTTGTGGTGCTTTCTAAGAAGTTTCGCAGCCGACGTCGGGATCACCGACACAGACACAATCAGCGAAATCGCAACGCCCGCACTGATCGCCAGCGCAATGTCTCTAAAAAGGTGTCCCGCCTCCTCCTGAACAAAAAGAACCGGTACGAACACCGCGAGAGTGGTCAGCGTCGAAGTCAGCACCGCCCCCCAGACCTCCTGCGTGCCCTTTGCAGCAGCCACCATCCGACTCTCGCCCGCCTGGTAATGGCGGAAGATGTTTTCAAGGACAACGACGGCGTTATCGACGAGCATGCCCACCGCAAACGCCATACCCGCGAGGCTTACGACGTTGAGCGATCGTCCGAGCAACCCAAGGACAATGAACGCGCCGAGGATACTCGTCGGGATAGCGAGACCAACCACAAGGGTCGATCGAGCGCTGCGCAGGAAGAGTAGCAGCACGCCAATCGTCAACAAACCGCCGACGTAGATATTTCGCACGACAAGATCAACCGCAGACAGGATATAGTCGGTTTCGTCGTACACCTGCGTGAGTACGAGGTTGGAACTCTTGAGCACGCCGCGGTTGAGTTTGTCCGCCGCCTCACGAAGACCCGCCATGACATCGAGCGTGTTCGCCCCGCGCTGGCGGACGACGTTAACAGCGATGTTGGTCGTTCCGAACCTGCGAACAAGCCCGCCTGCTTTCTTGTGACCAAGATGTACGTCTGCCACATCACGAATGTAGACAGGCGAGCCATCGAGTCGCGCGATGATCACGCTTTCAACTTGTTCGATGTTTCGGAATCGCCCAAGGGTCCGCACAACGTATCGGCGCTTCCCTTCCCAGAAGTCGCCAGCCGAAGTATCGATGTTTCGTCCGCGGAGCGCTTCACGGATATTTTGCACGGTGAGATTTCGAGCAGCCAGCTTACGCGGGTCGATGATAATCTGCATCTCGTCCTCGCGTCCGCCGAGGACGTTCGAAGTCGCAACGCCCGAGACCCGTTCAAAGCGAGCTTCGACAACGTCTTCCGTAAAGCGGCGCATCGTGGGGACGTCGATCTTCGGCGGAAGAAGGTCCATGATCGACGGATGGTCCTTCGCAAGCCGAGACAGCCGAAGCATTTGCAGTCCGGGGTTCTTCGTTTGGCGAACGTGCTCAAGATCGTCGCGCAGTTCGGGGTTGGCGGCGACGGCTGCACTAAACTGCGCGTCCGACGGGTTTCGCTGACTCAAGATGAACCACGCAATCGGGCGGTCGGCAGAGTTAGAGGCAGTAATGACCGGCTGGTCGGCATCAATGGGATATTGTGGAACTTGCTGTAGTCGCGAGTTGACCTTGAGCAGCGCTTCGTTCATCTCGGTGGCCACGGTGAACTCAAGTGTGATTTTCCGAACCGAGTCGGAGCTTTCCGACGTCATCTTAATCACGCCCTCGACGCTTTGAAGCTGTTCCTCCTGCTCCTGGACGATCTCTCGCTCGATCTCCTGCGGACTCGCGCCGGGCCATCGCGTTTGAATGGTAATGACGGGGCGTTGAACCTCCGGGGTAAGCTGCATCGGCATACGCAGAAGCGCAACGGTCCCGAACAGCACAGTGAGCAACACGCCGACCGAGACCTTGACGGGATTGTTAAGAAATAGCGATACAAGGTTCATAACAGTTTCGCTACTTCGCAGGCTCGGGCGGGTTCAACAGTTTTTCGGTGTCGATTCGATTCGCGATGATAACCTGTTGCCCCGGACGCAGTCGCTCGTTGCCCCGGACAACGACCAGAGACTTCGGTTCGACGACACCACGAATCGCGATCAGTTCGTTAACAGCCACACCAACAGACACAAAAACCTCACGGACAGTAGCGTTGCTGCTGTCGCCTTCAACCGGTTCAACCAGATAAACAACCGGAGTCCGACCGCCCAGCACAATCGCGTCTTTCGGGACGAGCGTAGTAGTGACCGGGCTACCAATGCCGATCGTCGCTTCCGCGAACATGCCAGCCATCAGTAGCGGGATGTTGTCGTGAATTTCGTTTGCGACGCGAATCCTGACCGGAAAGCTGCGCGATCGGGAATCCGCAAACGGAATGATCCGACGAATCGTGCCGGTAAACACCCTGCCCGGGTGAGAGGAAACGGTCACGGTAGCCACCTCGCCGACG
>JAJRUK010000228.1 GCA_024277835.1 Planctomycetota bacterium
CAATGGTATGTTTGTCGCTTGGGTTTTCGATCGCCGCGTGCGCTCAGGATCGCGCCGCTGCGATTGGGGCTACGTCGCATCGGGCGGTCGCGTCTTCGGTGGTCGGTTCAGAGGATCATTCTCCACACGCCGGGATGTTTCGTAATCCCGACGTTAGCTCGACCCATATCGTTTTCGGTTACGCGAACGATCTCTGGATCGTTTCGCGCGATGGGGGTGTGGCGATGCCGCTGGCGAGTCCTGCCGGTCGCGAAACCTTCCCGCGATTTAGTCCCGATGGCGAGTCGATTGCGTTTGTGGGTAACTACGAAGGCAACCGCGACCTGTATGTTGTATCGACTGCGGGCGGTGTTGCGCAGCGGGTCACGCATCATCCCGCACGGGAGACGCTTTGCGATTGGACGCAGGATGGCAAGCTACTTTTATTCTCGAACGCGTTTGCGGGTCTTGGCCGGCAGTCGCAGTTGCAGACGGTGAGTCCGGGTGGCGGACTCCCTGCGATGCTCCCGGTTCCGTATGGAACAAACGGTTCGATCAGCGCCGACGGGCGTTTTCTTGCTTACACGCCGCACACGCGCGACCATCGAACATGGAAACGCTATCGCGGTGGTATGGCGACCGACATTTGGATTTTTGATCTTCGAACGAAGTCGGCGGAGAAGGTGACAGATTGGGAGGGTACGGACTCTCAGCCAATGATGTGGGGCGGAAAGCTGTATTATCTTTCGGATGGCGGTCCGGCGCATCGGTTGAACATCTGGTCGTACGATCCGAAAACCAAACGTCGCGTTCAGATGACGAAGCTGACGGAGTACGACGCGAAGTGGCCTGCTGTTGGTCCGGGTACGGATGGGGCGGGTGAGATTGTTTATCAGAACGGGTCTTCTCTGGAGCTGTTGTCGCTGACGACGGGGCGATCGCGGCGCGTGGATGTGAGCATTCCGGGTGATCGGCCTACGATTCGACCGAAGGACTACGACGCGAAGGACTTTATCTTTTCGAGTGGGATTTCTTCGACGGGCAAGCGTGCGGTTTTCGGCGCACGGGGTGACATCTGGACGGCACCTGCCAAAAAGGGATCGCCGCGGAACCTGACGCGCACGGTTGCGGTGGCAGAGCGCTATCCGGCGTGGAGTCCGGACGGTCAGTGGATCGCGTATCTTTCGGACAAGACGGGTGAGTATGAGCTATATGTGATGCAGTCGGACGGACGCGGCGAGACGAAACAGCTCACGGCTGATGGCGAAGTCTATCGGTTCTCGCCAACATGGTCGCCGGACTCGAAACTGATTGCGTTTGGCGATAAGTCGGGTGCGATCTTTGTGCATAACATCGAGGCTGGCGAAACAAAGGCAATCGACAAGAACGAGTGGGGCGGAAGCGTAGAGGTCAGTTGGGCGGCGGATTCGCGATGGGTCGCCTATGCGATGCCCGGCGAGAATTCAGCCACTTCCGACGTGTGGATTTACAACATCGAGTCGGGAGACAAGGCGCAGGTCACCAGCGGGATGTTCAACGACACCTGGCCAACGTTCGACCGCAAGGGTGACTATCTGTTTTTTGCGAGCAGTCGGGACTTCACGTCGCCCATCTATGAGGACATCGGTCAGTCGTTTGTTTATGCGAACACCGACGTGCTCCTTGCGGTTCCGCTTCGAGACGAAGTGGGTTCGCCGTTTGCGCCCAAGAGCGATGAAGAGGAGTGGGGCGACGACGATAAGGAAGACGCGGCGGACAAAGAGGGTGACGAGGCAAAGGACGATGCCAACGGGAAAGGCAACGACGCGAAGAGCGAATCGACCGACGATGGTGACGATGCAACGAAGAAAGAAGATGACACCGACGACGATGACAAAACGGACGAGGGCAAGGATAACGACAAGGTCGAACCCATCGAGATCGAGTTGGACGGGTTTGAGCGGCGAGCGGTGCAGATTCCTGTGAAGCGCGGCGGTTTTTATAACCTGGCTGTGAATGATAAGGGGCATCTGTTGTATGTTCGCGGCGGTGCGCGAGGAACTGAAAGTAAGCCCGCGATCAAGCTATTCGACCTTGAGGACGACGAGAAAAAGGAAAAGACGGTTGTTGAGGGCGTGCGTGGTTTTTCCATGTCGGCGGATGGTAAGAAGCTGCTCGTTCGCAAGGGTTCAAAGACAGCCATTGTCGATGCCAAGGCAGATCAAAAGCTCAAGGACGCAATCGATCTTTCCGCAATGAAGGGGCGCACCAATCCTCGCGAAGAATGGGCGCAGATGTTCAACGAGGCGTGGCGGATTCAGCGAGATTACTTCTACGACCCTGGGATGCATGGCCTTGACTGGGACGCGGTTCGCAAGCGCTATGCGCCGATGGTCGCAGACTGCGCTTCGCGCGAAGACCTTGATTTCGTGATCGGCGAGATGATTTCCGAGCTAAACGTTGGTCATGCGTACGTTCGAGGCGGCGGCGATCGCGAGGATCAGCCGCGGGTCTCGGTGGGGATGCTCGGGGCGGACTTCGCACTTGAAAACGGTGCGTATCAAATCACGAAAGTATACGAGGGGGCGGGGTGGGATTATGACGCGCGCGGGCCGCTGTCGCAGCCGGGTGTTGATATCAACGTCGGCGACTACTTGCTGGCTGTGAATGATGTTCCAATGGATACGTCAAACGATCCGTGGGCGGCGTTTGTTGGACTGGCCGGTAAGACCATCACGCTGACGGTTAGCGAACAGGCGACAATGGACGACGACGCGCGTCATGTTCTTGTTCGACCGCTCAAGAACGAGAGCGATTTGCGCTACCGGGCGTGGATCGAGCACAATCGTGCGTACGTTGCTGAAAAAACCGGCGGGCGCGTTGGTTATATTTACGTTCCCAATACCGGGGTCAACGGGCAGAACAATTTGTTCCGTCAGTTCTACGGGCAAAAGCATCTCGACGCGCTGATTATCGACGAGCGATGGAATGGCGGCGGGCAAATTCCTACGCGATTCATTGAGTTGCTCAACAGGCCTATCACGAACTACTGGGCGACGCGCTCGCGCGACTGGACCTGGCCACCCGACGCGCACGCTGGTCCGAAATGTATGCTCATCAACGGGCTTGCGGGTTCTGGCGGCGACGCATTTCCATATTACTTCCGCCAGGCAAAGATTGGCAAGCTGATCGGAATGCGAACGTGGGGCGGGCTTGTCGGAATCTCTGGTAACCCGCAGCTGATCGACTCGGGCCGCACGAGTTCACCGACGTTTGGATTCTACGAAAATGACGGCACGTGGGGTATTGAAGGGCATGGTGTTGATCCGGATATCGAAGTGATCGACGACCCGTAGAAGATGATCGACGGCGGCGATCCGCAACACGACGCGGCAATCGCGCACATGCTCGATGAGATCAAGCGCAATGGGTACACGCCGCCCAAGCGACCGAAGTTTCCGAATCGCTCTGGAATGGGTGTGACGGACGACGACAAGTAGACGATCGGTCAGGCGAAACCGAGCCGCGCCCGTGAGGAAGCGATGTCTTTCGAGTGCATAGAGTTTCCAAGTATTCGCTTCCTCACGGTCGCGGCTCGGTATGTGCGTCGATTCTCTGGTACGCCCAGCGAAGCACGAAGGACTCGTCGGTCGTGCGCGTGAGGTTTGCCGGTACGTGAAGCGGTAGCGTGTCCATTGGCCAGGTGTGTCCGATGGTTGGCGCGTGGAGGATCGGCATGTCGATTCGTTTTGGCGTGTGGTAGCGAAGCATCTCGACGATCGCGGGGACCAGGTCGCGCTGTTGCCAGTGGAAATCTCCGAGCAGGACGCCTTCGCACCTGTCGAAGTAACCCGCGAGGGAAAAGTGTGCGAGGAATCGGTCGAAGCGTTCGGGTTTGTCGTTGTAGTCTTCAAGGACGAGCCATTTTCCGCGCGGATCGATCGCGGGTTCGTATCGGGTGCCGACCATCGTCGGGAGGACCGCCAGGTTGCCGCCGACGAAGGTCGCTTGCATCGTTGACGGTAGTTTTCCTCGCAACAGTTTCGCTTTGATCTCGATTGTGCGTTTGCCCTCGATCGAGCTGACGCATCGGACGAAAAAATCGTGAAAGTGGCGGTCCAGTTCCGTTCGCATCCAGTCTCGCGCGGTCATCTCGCTATCTTCGAGCATGTGCGGGTTCGTTTCGGCGTAGCGACGCAAGCCGTAGCCCAAAAAGACAGGCCCCATGTCGTAGTAGCCTAGGCCGTTCGCGTGCGCGCCGATGATGTTCGCCAGCGGGGTTAATTCGCTGAATCCGAAGAAGGAAACGGGCGAGGTTCGCCGATCCATGACGGAAAAGTCGATCCGCTGGATGATTCTGGCGAACCACGCACCGCCGCGAAGGGTGATGATTGCAGTTACGTTTGAGTCGGCGAGGGCGTTTTGGATGTCGATCGCGCGCTCCGCGTCGTCGGTGCGCCCGCCGAGTAGTTCATCTTCTGCGGCGTCGAAGAGTTCTGTTTGCGCGGTGACTTCATAATCGTCGCCGATGGCCTCTTGCACAATCGCGACGAGTTCACGACCCGACGCAACGCCGATCGCGCGATAAAACGACGTACAAGGACCAGCCGGTGCAATCAGATGAATCCGCGGAAAGGGCAACGCGCTAACTCCGACCCGCTGCATGTGCGAAGGCCCGAGCGATATCAGCGTCGATCGGTCGAGACGTGTCGCCGCCGGGTTTGATGCCCGTTCCAACAATCACGCCATCAGCCACGGATAGCAACTCCGCGACCGTCTCAACCGTCGCTCCGCTTCCTACAAAAAGCCGGCGATCGGGAACCGCTTGTTTAACCGTGCGAAGTTGGTCCATGCTGGCAGGTTCGCCGGTTGCGACGCCGGTCACAATCAGCACGTCCGCCATGCCGCGATAGGCGGTGTCTTTCGCAGCCTGTCCGATGTCCGGGTGACTGATCGGTGTTGCGTGTTTGACGTTGACGTCTGCGAAGATGGCAACGCGAGCGCCGAGTTGTTTTCGATAGCGAAGAGTCTCGTCGGCTCGCCCCTCGATGAAACCTTGGTCCGTCGCGTAGACGCCCGTGTGAACGTTGACGCGAATAAATGATGCGCCCGTTGCAACTGCGATCCCGAGTGCGCCGCTTGCGTCGTTGCGAAGGGCGTTGATGCCAATCTTCAAGCCGGTCTCACGGCGCACCCGATCCGCGGCGACCGCCATTGCAGCCAAGCTCGCGGGTGGGATCGCTTCGTGCGGGAAGGGTGTGTCGCCGAAGTTTTCGACGATGGCAGCGTCAAAGCCCGCCTGTTTGATCGCAGCGCCGTCGGCGACGGCTCGCGCGATGATCTCGTCCATGTCGAGCAAGTGCGCGGGACTTCCCGGGAGCGGTTGCAGGTGGATCACACCGATCAATGCGGGCGCGGGTAAATGGATCATGCGTGCATTGTAAGCGCCTGGTGCGGCGAGGAAAGTGCGTTGTCTATTCCTTGCGGAAGACGGCGACGATGTCTTCAACCGGGACGACGAACAGGTAGTTGTCCGCGTCGAACTCGACGGGGATCGCCTGCTTGGGGTTGAAGAGGATGCGGTCGTACTGGCGGATCGGAAAATCGTCGTCTTTTTCGACCTGTGCGGAGACGGCGACGATTCGACCCGTGATGGTCGGAATCTCAACTGAGTCGGGCAGGGCAATGCCACCCTTGGTGACCTTCTTGTCTTCGTCCTTGCGAACGAGGACGCGCTTGCCGAGCGGTTCAACCGTCTCGAGCTTGGCTGTCTTTGGTTGTATCTTGTCTGCCATTTTCGATTTTCTTATCGACGGTCGCGGCGGTCATACGTGGCCGCCAAGTCTTCCGCTGTATTGTAGGCGGCGATTGGCTGATTGACCAGCGCCGGTCCATTGGTTTCATCGGCTCTGATGCTGCCCGCACTTTCGCGAAACGCGGCGTCGTACCCTCGACGTGTTGGACGAACCGTCCTCCGTGGGGGTATGATCGCCAGCGACATGGTCAATCCCGCGATGCAAGCTGTTCTTTCGACGCTACTGCCGAAACCGAAGCGCGTTTCGTGCGGAGATGGCCTCGCATGGTTTACAGGGGACACACGATTGACGGTGGACTGTGTGGATCGTCGCGTTGGGGAAGCTGCCGGGCGATTGGTCGCAGGTTGGGGTCGGGGCGAGTCTGCGGACGGAGTCGAGGGGGCAGTGGCGGAGGTTCGCGTTGTTGAAAACTCTGCGAGCGTTCCAAACGGGCAGGGTTATCGCCTGTTGGTTGAACCGGATGGCGCGGTCGTGGTTGGCGGGTCGACGGTTGGGTGTTTTTACGGGTTGCAGACTTTGGGGCAGTTGGTTTGTTCCGGTGGTGGGGCGGTTCCTTGCTGCGAGATTGAGGATGAGCCGGATTTTGAGACCCGCGGACTGCTTCACGACATTACGCGCGGGAAAGTGCCAACGCTCGACACTTTGAAATTGCTTGTCGATCGTCTCGCGCTACTGAAGTGCAATCAACTCCAACTCAACATCGAGCACGCGTTTGTCTTTTCGTTTGACCCGGATATCTGTGACGCGGATGGCGGGATGACGCCTGACGAAGTTCGCGAACTTGATGCGTACTGTCGCGATCAGTTCATCGACCTTGTCCCCGCGCTTGCCAATCTCGGACACATGGGCCGGGTTCTTTCGATGCCGAAATATCGCCATCTGGCGGAGGTCGCGGCGACCGAGTTGTGGGAAGAAATGCCTTGGGCGAAGCGTTTGCGCGGGTTCACGCTGGATGTGATGAACCCGGATGCCCACGCACTGGTTGCGCGAATGTGGTCGGATGTGCTTGACGCTTTTTCATCGCCGATTGTCAACATCTGCGGCGACGAGCCTTGGGACCTTGGCAAAGGCAAGAACGCCGGGCGGATCGCTCCCGAAAAAATCGGGGAAGCGTACATCGAGCATATTCGTCGTGTCGCAGAGCTTTGCACGTCGCGCGGTCGCATGTGTCAGGCGTGGAGCGACGTCGTGGTTAACTATCCGGAGCTTTTTCACCGCCTGCCGCCCGAACTAACCGTTCTTCACTGGGCGTATGAGGACCGCCCGGAAGACCCCGATCGTCCTTACTCGGAGGCGTACGTTGCGACTCGGAATTTCGTCGGAGCCGGTGTGCGTACGATGGTGTGTCCGGCAGCGACTGGCTGGAAGCGGATCATCAACGCGATGAGCATCGCGGAGAACAATATCGCTTCGTTCGCTCGTGCCGGCGCGGAGCATG
>JAJRUK010000229.1 GCA_024277835.1 Planctomycetota bacterium
GGTCCGATGGATCGAAACTTCAATCCGGAAAAAGTTCCCGCAGACAGACCGCCTTTGGAATCATCTTTGTCATCCCCGCCAAGCGTCGGCGAGGCGAATAAACAAAGGGATGCAAGCGTAAACATCGCGGCGGATCGAGTCATCGTTTTCATCGTGAAGCAAGCTCCTTGGTTCGTTCATCTCCGCGTGCATCAACAAACAGCGGAGACCGGGCATATCCATCGTTCTATCGGACGCTGGCGCGCTCGTTTTGAAGCAGCCAGCGCGCAGCGTCATCATCTGTTGGTTTATCGGGAGGTGTTTCGGCGGCAAGTCACATTCACACCGCCACCGCGCAAACAGCGATACCAGTGCTGCTACATACGAATGTTCGCTTCCTTTCCTCCCTCGACGCGTCATCTGCAAGAGCACAACGCAAGCAATCGAAGGGAGATTGTAGAGAACGACACGCGCGTTCGCAAAGCGGAGTTGTCGTTTTTCGTCGGCGGGGCAGCGAATCGATGACGCGATACGGTTTCCCGGCGACATTCGCCAAATCAGAGCCGCGACCGTGAGGAAGCGACCTTCGCAAATACAAACAAGAAGCTATGACAAATCAAAAGCAACCTCGTGAGCACATGGACCCATCAATCGCAAGTGCGACACGGTCCGTCGGGCACGTTATTATACGATTCAAGCGGATTGGCGATCCATAAGAAGCGATCCGAGACGTTCCAAACAGATAGAGGTTTCCAATGTTCAGACGTATTCACGTATCCAGAATCGCGCTCGTCGCGCTTCTAATCTTGCCCCCAACGACACATGGCGAGACCGCCGAGCCATCCATCAGCGAATCAGAAAAAAAGTGGCAGACGTACGCCGAGGCGACGTCGTTTCAAAAAACGGCTCGCTACGACGAAACCGTCGCCTATTGCAAGCGCCTCGCAGCCGCGTCTCCGTGGATTCATTACGAATCCTTTGGCACAAGCCCGCGCGGTCGAGAAATGCCCCTGCTCATCGCATCCAAAGACGGCCTGTTCGATCCAAAGAGCGTTCGCAAAGCGGGCAAGCGTGTCATGCTCGTTCAAAACTGTATCCACGCCGGTGAATGCTGCGGCAAGGATGGCTCGCTCATGCTGCTTCGCGATGTCGCGATCCATAAGAAGCACGCGGGGTTACTCGATCATACTGTGCTCGTTGTCATTCCGATTTTCAACCTCGATGGCCACGAACGGTTCAGTGCGTACTCGCGCATCAACCAAAACGGCCCCGACGAAATGGGCTGGCGAGTCACGTCACGCAATTTGAACCTCAACCGCGACTACACCAAGGCGGACACGGTCGAAATGCGTGCATGGCTTCACCTATGGGACAAATGGCGACCGGACATTCACATTGATAATCATACCACCGACGGCGGCGACTGGCAGTATGACTTGACGTTCGAGTGGGGTGCGGACGAGCGAATGGCACCGTCGATCGTCAAATGGAACAAGGAAAACCTCGACAAAGACTTAGCCGCGATGCTCAAGGAAGATGGCCACCTGTCGATGACCTATTTCTCGATGAAAAACGGCACGGACCCGACGAAGGGAATTCGATCCGGGGCGTTCTCGCCGCGATTCGCGCATGGTTACGGCGCGATGCGGAATCGCCCGTCCATTTTGGTCGAAACGCATGTGTTCAAACCCTACCGCACGCGCGTAATGGCCACATACAACGTGATGAAACGCACGCTACAGATGATCGAACGCGACCCGGCGGGTCTTGGCGAAGCGGTTCGACGCGCCGACGCGGAAACGTCGCGACTGGGCGCATCGGGCATGCCGCTTGCGCTCTCCGCCAAAAGCACTGACGAAGGCGAGCCGTTTCTGTTCAAAGGCGTGGACTACACGGTCGTCAAGAGCGACGTCTCCACGCTCGACTGGATCAAGTACGACCCCACCACACCGCGCGACATCGAAGCGACGTGGTACCACAAGATCGAGATGGAAAAATTCGTCGTACCCCCGCGGGCGTACATTGTTCCCCCCGAGTGGACCGAAGTCATCGACCGACTGACGCTGCACGGCGTGAAGTTCGAGCGCATGACCGAAGCCATCGCGATCAACGTCGAGCAATACCGCCTGACGAACCCCGAGTTCGCCAAAAAACCCTTCGAGGGCCGCTTTCGCGTGAGCTACGAAGTCGCAACCGAACACGTGACCAAACCCATCCCCGCCGGATCGATCATGGTACGCATGAACCAACCCGACGCCCGCATCGCTATGCACTTACTGGAACCCGACGCACCGGATTCCCTTGTATCGTGGGGATTCTTCAGCGCAATCTTCGAGAACAAAGTATGGGCCGGTCAGCGATCGCTCGAGCGCATGGCCCGGCAGATGATGACCGATGATCCAAAGCTCCGCGAGGAGTTCGAGAAACGCGTCGCCGAGGACGAAGAATTCGCGAAAAGCGGCTGGAGCCGCCTAATGTTCTTCTACAAACGCTCGCCGTACTGGGATGACGCAATCGGCGCCTACCCGGTCCTCCGCGTCACAAACGAAACCTCAATCGAGCACGCGCCCGCGCGAACGTCGCCGTAGGGTGGGCTATTGCCCACCCTACGCGTGCATGAGCTACACGACTTTGCCCCAGGGTGACGTACGTATGTCACCCTAAGGAAAAATAATTACAGAATTAGCTTGACGCAACGCGGGGGGAGGGTAGGTTCGCGGGAGAGTTGGAGGCAAGTGACGTCGGGCGGTTCGACGTCTTCCAGCAACTGGTACTTTAACACGGATAGAGGAATACATGTACGAAACAAAGCCTACACTGAGAAAATTACAGGGAATCGGGCGTTATCGGAAAAATGCCGTTTGTTTCATTATTTGCTGTGTCATTCTCGTCGTATTGAATATCGCTGGTGGATTGTCCGTGGCATTCGCAAAGGTGGGCGATTGCCAGGGTGGGGCATGTGCAATACCGTCCGTGCAATGCGACCTTGGCACGGCACCTGCGCAATCAGTCGGGTGCCCCGTTGGGACGAATTGTAAGACTGTGAGCAATTCATGCGCTGGGTTTCCTGGTCTCAGGTTACCTGTTTCGGGTTCAGTCGAGTGCGTCTCCGCCGGCTGTAACGGCAACACGATGTAGTGTGAAGTGCGCGTTGAGCGGCACTTACAGTAAATGCGCGTAGCTGAGGAATCGTAACGTGTTAGTGCATGGTCCTGCGATACATTCCAACCGGACGGTGTGTGCGTTCACTCTGATCGAAACGCTTGTGTCGATCGCAATATTGGGATTGCTTATCTCGCTTCTTGTTCCGGCCTTGGGGCGCGCTCGCGATGGAGCCAAGCTCGCGTCTTGTGCGTCGAGTATGCGTTCAATCGGGCAGGCGATCTTCGTTTTTGCTGGTGATCACGAAGATCGTCTGCCCGTCAACATTGAACCGTGGAACAAATCCTACCCTGGTGGGGGACGCGCTATATCTCTTGGTGTTTCGCCCCAGGCTGAATACAACGATTTCCGTTGGATCGAGCAGATCCACGGCGTCTTAGGGATGACGGCAAGTCCTTGGATGGCGGGATTGCGGTGTCCTACGGCGGCACTGGATTATCCGGTTGAGAATACCCCTCCAGCAGGAGACGACCAACCTGGGTCATGTTGGCTGCTTAACTTCTATTGTAGTGGCCGTGTCCTGTCGTCGATTCCCAACCCAAGTGATGGCGTATTGGTTCACGAGGGCGGGCTTTGGGCTGCGATGTCGGAAGATACTCCGATGTTGGCGTTTCCAAGTCAGCCGTGGCGTTATCCACACCCATCCGTGGGGTTTACGAAGGTCGGGCCATGGAAGTGGCTGTCCGGTCGGCGCAGTCGTCAGCGGCGAAACATCCTCTGGGTCGATGGTCACGTTGCTGCGTCACTTGCGAAGACGTGGGCGAACGGTGGCGACAGTCACGATCGAGACCGTATCCGCCACATGCGTTTCGACCGTCCTGGCAACCATCCGTTGGATCCATAGCGCGCCGACTCCACAGACCGTGGAAGAAGTGTGGCAACGGCATCTTGCTGGCGATCCTGCTCGCGATGCCCCGTATTGACGGGTAAAGTTGCCTGTTTTCACTGGCTGGAAGTCGGTGCCACACATGAAAATCAAGTATTGGTTAGCGATCCAAGCGGGGATCTTGCAGTCCTCTATTAGAGTCAGAAGTGACGATATGGGAAGATTAATATTGGTCATGTTGGCATTAGCGGTATGCTTTGAGATCGGTGCGTGTTCCAAAACGACTTCACCAGACGACAACGATCGTCGCGAACAGATCCCAAGTGATGAAGCGTTCCGCAGTTCCGCGGCCGACCTATACGGCAAATGGGCTGCAGGTCAGTTCAGGCGCGTGTCTTCCAAGAGTATTCGAGCGAACATCAACAGACACATCCAAGTGATCGATAGTGTTGGACTCTCTACTGATTCGATGGAATCGCTTCTGAGAACCTTGGCCATGTTTTTGGCGGCGTATTCATCTACGGATTTCGACAAGTACCTCGCCTTTCGCGATCCTGTGACGATGGCAGAGTCAGATCACCCGCAGTTGCGGGAAAAAATCGATGCGATATCGCGCGGATGGGCTAGCGACGCAGGGCATTTGGCACCGACCGACGCGATTGGTGTGATGCGATTCGTCTGGCACATGTACATCGAGGGAGGGATGCCGGGCATAGGCGGCGGACCCGTCATCGAAAAAGTGAAGTGGTCGTCCTGTCGTCTGCGGACGAATCGCTTGTTGGCGAAGGAAATTCAGTCGGACGAATGGGACCAGGTATCGACAACGCAATCACATTTTTCTCTGAGACTGAAAGACTCCCCTTTGGGCCTAGTTCCCTTCGTTGAAATAGAAATCGCCGTTCCCAATCGTATGTCTGCGACAGAGATTGCAACGCGCGATGGAACTATCTCGTATGCGGATTTTGAAATCGTGATAAAGACCGCGGAAGTTCCGCCGCACCCTCTGATTGTACGACTCTTCTACGACCCGATGGAAAAACGCTGGCTTCCACTAAACGCAGCCAAAGTGCTAAACAATCCGCCGCATATGTTTGTCTGGTAGGGGCGTAAACTATGCGGCGTGCATCTCGCTGCACCAACTCCCCGGCGGAATTTGAAGAAGAGGCAACGATCACAACCCCGCCTGCACCGCCACCCCGCAGGCAAGAACAACCGCCCCGGCGATGGCGTGGCCGAAGCGTTCGAAGCGGTCTAACCTCGCGAGCGAAACGACTCGCAAGCAAACCACAATCGCAACCAGCATCGTGACAAGCGTTCCCACTGCAAAAATCGACGTGACCAAGACGACGTCGAAGAGGTGGCCTTTCGCGGCGGGGTACATGAGTAGCGGGATCAACGGCTCGCACGGACCGAGGATGAAAATTGCAAACAGAAGCAGCGGTGAGCGAGACTTTGACTCCTCCTTGCTGTGGATATGGACGTGCTCGGTGACGTGCGAATGTTCGTGCGAGTGGATCGTCCCATCGATGTGAACATGCGCATGCGTATGAGGCCTACAACGAATCGCGTGACGTACACCCCATACGAGATAAATCAACCCGCTCGCGATGAGTAACCAACCCGCAATATCGCCGCGAAACGCCTCGATCTTCTCCAACCGAAAAACCCCCATGCCCACCGCGATCCCAACGCACCCTAAAACGACCGACCCAAGTACATGCCCCAACCCGCACACAAGCGCAACGCGGATCGTCCGACGAAGTGGCCACCGCTGGGCCCGAGACATCGCGACGAAGGGCAGATAGTGATCCGGACCAAGCAATGTATGCACGACACCGACAGTCGCTGCGGTTGCACATAGGATGAGGCTTGACTAGTTCATGGGTTCAATATCATACTTGAGCAGACCCATTGGTCCGCACAGCGGACCCTACGGAATGCTGGCAAACTACGGAAAGACGCCTCCACAGACCGGACACGTTTTCTTGCCATTGGCTTCGACCGGCGCGACCCATCTGCCACCGCACGTCTGCGAATTGCAGGGCCTGGCAGCTTGTCCGGACTGTTTCATGCACTTGGGACATTGCACAGGGAAATCGTCGAACCCAAACTCGCGCCGCATCACGAAGTGGTTATGGCATGACGCATCCACGCAAACGACATGAAAGTCCGCCGACGTCGCCTGCTCTCGGGCGCCCTTGGGGGGCGGCGGTGTGATGAACCCGATCACGAACGTCACACACCACACCGTGATGAACGCGCCGAATCCGTAAACAAGGTAGCGAACGGCAGGCGTCTCCCAGATGAGCCACGGTTCTTCGCGAACCTGCTCAAGCCAATCGGCGAACCCCTTGCGCACCACCGGCACCTGCTCGCGCAGCGCGGTGTACCATTCTGCCAATCGATTCGGTCCTTCGTAGGCCATCGGGGGTTTCGTCCTTGCGTTCGATCCATTGTAGGACGGTTTCGGAGTAGAAGCGAATCGAGGACGAGGTGGAACCGGCATTTCGTCGGCGAGTACCGCCCCCTGAGCCGCGTGGCTTTAGCCCGCGCGGAGCTTCAAACTTCAAGGACTACCCAAAACGCAAATCCGCAGCAACGTGGCGTACCAACATCGAGTCGATGTCCCCACCGAGCCGTGACCGTTAGGGAGCGAAAGGTGAATACCCGGTGTAGCACCACTCAATCGCTCCCTCACGGTCGCGGCTCTGATCGGACAAACGCCGCCCGATAGATTTCCCGCCCCTCCCGCACATACTTGATCTCGAAGTTGGTCCCCTCCCACTCGGGTCCGGGCGTGGACGCTCGCTTGTCCCACGGAATTTGCGAAAGCTCCGTGCGCGCGTCGAGAAGATCGCGCATCTCGTGGAAGTATTCTTCATGGTCCGACTGGACAAGCCACCGAGCCGATGGCTTAAGCGCTTTCAGCGCCGCCTCGACGAAATCAGGTTGCATCAGTCGCCGCTTGTGATGGCGAGCCTTGGGCCAGGGGTCCGGGTGATACAAATGAAGAACGTCAATGCACTCGGGCGGCAGGTGATTCATCACAAAAAACTTCGCGTCGGTCCGCATGACGTGTACATTTTCGATTTCGCGGCGGGCGATGCGATCGGCGATGTACTTGAAGAATTTGTTCGCCCATTCGATCCCGAGCATACGAATGTGCGGGTTACTTGTCGCGCGAGAGATAAGAAATCCGCCCTTGCCCGACCCGATCTCAAGCTCAAACGGACCCGGCGAATCAAACCACGACAGCGGATCAACAATCTCACCGTCGGCGGGGGCTTCGATGATAACGTCTTCGATAGCTAGCATGGGGGGTATCTTCGCGGGGCAAGGGGAACCCGCAAGTGCTGGCTGGACTACGCGCCGCTAAGTTGAGCGTAAGCTTCGGCGCAAAACCGATCCGTCATACCCGCCATGTAGTCGCAAACGACGCGGTCGATGCCTTGCTCGTCGATGCGTGTCGCGAAACGCGATGGTAGCTTACTCGGATCGCTGCGGAAGGCGTCGAAGAGCGCAAGGATTTTTCCTTGCCCATCCGCGTCGCCGGTCGCTACGTCGGGGTGGCGGTAGACGCGAGCCGCCAGGAAACGTTCGACCTCTCCGACGCACACATCCATTTTTTCCGAGAGCGTAACGAGAGGCCCATTCGCACTCGCGACTTGCTCAAACGACTCGACCTCCGATAGCAACGGCATCGAATTCTCAACCGCGTCGCTAAGAATCGCATTGAGCATCGCATCGAGCACCGGTCGGCGAATCGCGTGCAATCGATCCGCCCCCTCTTTCACCTCAGCCACTTCGCGAGATTCACACCATAGCGGTAGCACACAAAGATCATCCGACCCGACAAACCCCGCACCGATCGCGTCCTCAAGATCGTGACAATTATAGGCAATCCGATCCGCCAGCGACGAAACCTGCGCCTCGACTGATGGCGATCGATTCGCACCGCTCGTCTCCGGGACGTCGTAAGAGGTCGCATGCAACGCAAGCCCCGCACGAGTCGCAACCGTCAAGTTCAAACCGCGAAAGGCTGGGAAAGGATGTTCCAGATACTCAACGACGCGCAACGTGTGCAAGTTGTGATTGAACCCGCCCGCATTGGCCATCGCCCCCGTAAGCGCCTTCTCCCCCGCATGACCAAACGGCGGATGACCAAGATCGTGGGCGAGCGTAATCGCCTCCGCAAGGTCTTCGTTCGCCCGAAGCGCCTTCGCCAGCGTGCGAGCGATGTGCGAGGCTTCAAGCGTATGCGTCAGGCGCGTTCGAAAATGATCGTGATGCGACGGCGCAAAAACCTGTGTCTTCCCCTCAAGCCGACGAAAGGCTGTGCATCCGATGATCCTGTGTCGATCCAGCGCGAAGGGAGCGCGACGGGCATCGGATTGTTCCCGATGTTCGCGCGAACAAGTATCCTCGCCGCTATACGCATAGGGCGCTGGTTCACAAAAATCGACGTGCGTCATCGAAAATCAGCCACCAAGCCCCGCCTCGCCCGCAGCCTTGACCAGTTCGGCGTAGAGCGCGTCCAGCGAATCGGGAACCACCCGCACATTCCCAAGGACAGCCATGAAATTCGTATCCCCGCCCCACCGCGGCACGATGTGCGCATGAAGATGCCCCGGCAAACCCGCCCCCGCACACTGCCCGACGTTGTAACCGACGTTGAACCCCTGCGCCTTCACCGTTTTCTTGAGAACAGACACCGCATCGCGAATCGCCCGCGTCATTTCGACAAGCTCTTCCTCGGAGAGATCAGCCATCTCCCCTTTGTGATCGGCGAACGCGACCATCAGATGTCCGTTTGTGTAAGGAAAGCGGTTCATCACAACGAACGACCGCTCCCCGCGCCAAACGACATGATTCTCGACATCCTTATCCGGATCGCCCCAATACTGACAAAGAAAGCACCCGCCGTCGGTTGATTCCTCACCGAGCGAGCGAATGTAATCCATCCGCCACGGAGCCCAAAGATTCGTATTAAACTCTGCCACGCGCGTCGTTCTCAACACCCCAACACGCATAGTTTATCCCGCGTCCACCCCCCCCACAAGCGACCCCGACCAACCCCGACCTACTCGGTCCTGACAATCCTAACAGATTCGTCTCCCCATCAGAGCCGCGACCGTGAGGGAGCGAACAAACGGCAATCGTGTTCCCCTCGCCTGCGATCAACGGACCCAAATGCAAACCGCGTGTTGGCAGAGTGCGAGCGCGGCGGTAGACTCCACGATCTTATGAACAAGAGCCTAACACTATTCGCAATCGTCCCTGCAATGCTCGCACTGACAGGTTGCAGTCGCGACGTCCGCCTCACCGACGAAAAAGTGCGCACCGTGACGGTCAAAGCGGTTTCGCACTACGGCGAGCAGCTTGATAAATCCGCATCACCGGAAAAAGTCGCCTACGTCGCGCTTCGTGCGATCAGGGAAGACTTTCAGGCGAAGAGCGACGCGGACCGTGAGGCTGCGCTCGACAAGCAATTCGATGTTTGCGCCGCGGACGAGCTTCAGCGAGTCAACAAGACAGGTTTGTCCCGCGATGAGTGGGTCTACACGATCGTTCATCGTTGGACGCCGACGGTCGCGCACTACGTTACCGATTTCCCGACGTCGTGGGAGCAGGCAAAGTCGCGACTGGTCAATCGAAAGATCGAATCCATCGTGGATCATCCCGACGGTGGGAAGCGATGTGAGATCGCGATGGAGGCTTCGGACCCCAGCGGTGACGTGAACGCACGGGTCGTTGTGCTCGTGTGGCTCGCGATGGACAACGGGTTTTGGCGCGTAACGCACCTTGGTTTCGATCCGTCGCACCGATCGCTCGGTCAACAGCAAGCCTCGAAAGGTCCGTAGGCTAGTAGGGGGTCAGGCTAGCGAATTCATGGCCGTCGAAGGGACGGTCCCATGCGCGTGCCATGGCCAAGCGCAGCGCCGCCATGTGGTCCGTCCGAAAGCGCGGTCCGGCGGTGAATGGGTCAGGCGCAGGCGGGTCGGGGTTCAGGTGGGTCGATGGAAGCCAAAACGATCAGCGTTAAGGGAGCACGCGAGCACAACCTACGGAGCGTCTCTCTGGACATCCCGCGAGGAAAGCTGATCTGCTTCACCGGCGTGTCCGGTAGCGGAAAAAGCAGCTTCGCCTTCGATACCCTTTTCGCCGAAGGTCAGCGTCGGTATCTCGAATCGCTGAGTTCCTACGCCCGACAATTCCTCGGCCAACTCGCCAAGCCAGATGTAGACCAGATCACCGGACTAAGTCCCGCGATTTCGATCCAGCAGAAAACGAGCGGTTGGAATCCGCGGAGTACCGTCGGGACAATAACGCAAATCCACGACTACCTCCGCGTCCTGTTCGCGCGCATCGGAAAACAACACTGCCCGAGTTGCGGCGAGGCGATTCGTGCGCAGTCGCGAGAGCAGATCATCGCCCGGATTCTGGAGCTACCCGATCGATCGAAGATTCACATTCTCGCCCCGGTCGTGCGAGGCCAAAAAGGCGAATACCGCGACCTGTTTGAGGATATGATCAAGCAGGGGTACGCCCGTGCCCGCGTCGATGGTGACGTGGTTGCCCTCTCCGACGTGCCGCCACTCGCTCGCAACATTCGCCACAACATCGAGATCGTGATTGATCGACTGGCGATTTCTGAAAAAAATCGTGCTCGGTTGGCGGAAGCGGTGGAGGCTGCGTTGAAGCTTGGCGGCGGGTCGTTGATTGTGCAGGTGGTAGAGAACGCGGAGAAAACAGGGGAACAGTCCACGACGGCTGAACGTCCGCGCAGGCTAAAGCCTGCGGCTCGGGGGGGGCGTGCGACGCGTAGTAGTGCGGCGCGCGGACCTTCGACGACGGGAGGCGAGGACTTACTTCTTTCGTCGCATTATGCTTGCACCCGGTGCGACGTGAGTTTCGAATCGCCGTCGCCGCAGCTTTTTAGCTTCAACTCGCCCAGCGGCATGTGCCTTACGTGCGACGGCATGGGCACAACGTTCGACTTCGACCCGTACAAGCTCGTTCTGAATCCGAAAAAACCGTTTTTCAAATACGCGATCGATCCGATGCGATTCTGGGGACGCATGGGCAAGTGGCGACGCCACATCTATCGCGGCGTCGCGAAGCACGTCGGGTTCGACATCAAACTACCTTGGGAAAAACTTCCTGAGAACGCAAAGCACGCGATCCTCTACGGACTAGGCCACGAGCACATCACCTACGAATGGCGATGGTCCGGCGGCATGTCGCGACATGGCGGAACCTTCGAAGGCGTGCTGGCCGACCTCCGCAAAAAATACAAGAAAGCAAATTCGACGTTCGTCCGTGCCTATTACGAGCGGTTCATGAAAAAAGCGGTCTGCACGTCATGTGGCGGCGCAAGACTCAACGCGCAGGCGAGAGCGGTTCAAGTTGGTGGCGAAACACTGACCGACCTTTCTGCTATGTCCATAAGCGACGCCCGGGCATTTTTCGACGAGCTAACCTTCAGCGAGACCGAGCAGGTCATCGCCGTCGAGGTGCTCAAGGAAATCCGCGGGCGATTGAAGTTTCTGTGCGACGTAGGACTCGATTACCTCGCACTCGACCGCACCGCGCCAACGCTTTCCGGCGGCGAGTCGCAGCGTATCCGCCTCGCCAGTCAAATCGGCGCAGGACTCGTCGGTGTGCTCTACATTCTCGACGAACCAAGCATCGGTTTGCATCCGCGCGACAACGACCGACTCCTCGCCTCGCTCGAGCGCCTGCGAGACCTGGGCAACACCGTCATCGTCGTCGAGCACGACGAACA
>JAJRUK010000012.1 GCA_024277835.1 Planctomycetota bacterium
CACGCTCGCGTTCAGCGGAATCGCGCCGAGAAACGGCACGCCCAACTCCGCCGCGGTCGCCTCCGCACCGCCATGATCAAAAAGCTCATCGCGATGACCACAGCTTGGACAAAGGTAGTAGCTCATGTTTTCGATCACGCCCAGGCAATCGACCTTGAGCTGTTCAAACATTTTGACAGCACGACGCGCGTCAAGCAGCGCGACATCCTGCGGTGTGCAGACGACAATCGCCCCGGTCAGCGGAATCTGCTGGGCGAGCGAAAGGGGAACGTCGCCGGTTCCGGGCGGTAGATCGACGATCAAATAATCAAGCTCGCCCCAGTCGACCTGCTCAAGGAACTGTCGGATCACCCCGTGCGCCATTGGACCACGCCAGATGAGCGCCTTGTCGCGATCGACCATGAACCCGATGCTCATAATCTTCACACCGCCGGCAGACGGCGGAATGATCATCTCGCCGCTCACCACAGGCTTATGACCTTCGACGCCGGTCATCGTTGGAATGCTCGGGCCATAGACGTCGGCGTCCATCAGGCCAACTTTCGCGCCCGCTCGATGCAACCCGTAGGCTAGCGTGACGGCGGCGGTGCTCTTGCCGACGCCGCCCTTTCCCGCGCCGACCGCGACGATGTTTTTGATCGCAGGCAGACTCGGCGACTGCGGGCGAGACGAGCGGACCTGCGTCGACCACTGAATGTTGACCGCCTCGACGTCGGGAAGTTGTTTCACCGCGGCTTCGATGTCGCGACCGACTTGGTCCTTTTCGGGATAGTCTGGCGCTGTGAGTTCAACTTGAACATTCACACGCGGCCCCTCGATTTCGACATCCTTAATCATATTGAGGGACACGACGTCGCGCCGCTGTTTCGGCTCTTGCACTGTTCTTAGTTGATCGAGTATCTGTTCTCTTGTCGTAGCTGCCATATCTGCCTCCGCCCGATGGTTTGGGCGAGTTGTCTGGTTTCTAAAATTCGCCCCGGTCCCGCCTCTCGAATATAGTACCGAAGCAGCGGTTAGGCTACCCGTTGCAACGTAGTTGTTTCCCGCGAGTCAGCGGAACATTGGACTGAAAGACGCATGTCAACAGACGCCTCGTCATCAAAACGTCGACCTCTTGTAACGGGTGTGGCTGGTCTGGCGATGGTCGTGCTCGCGATCGGTCTTGCCGTTGTAGGAAACATTCTAGCCTTCGAGCAAGTTCGATCCGTCACAACCCGGCTGATGACCGAAGCCACCGCCCGGGCGGGGCAAGTCGCTGCGACAGCCAATGAACAGTTTCCGCAGCGACTAGCGTCGGCGCTGCGAATGGTCGCGGACCATGTTCGACGGCGACCCAATAAGACGTGGGAACCTCCCCCTCGATTTCCCGCTTGGATCGACAAGCTTTACGTCTGGAACGGAACGGAACTACGAGACCTTGGCGCAGCAGGCCAAGAGAATCCCGCGATTGCGAGCGTCGTCCGAAATCAGGTGTTGGCTGGTCCGCTGGAAATCTCGGCGGTTGCCTTTACTGCCAGCCCACAAATCGACTTCGCTCGCGCGGACGGCGAAGAACTCGTGATCGCGCAGCTTGGCAGCACCGATGTGGACTTGAACCCCATGGTTGTTGTGGCAGCCATTTCTCAGGCGCGGATCGAAGCGGACTTTCTTCGCCCGCTTGTTTCGGCTGATGACGCGCTGCAGCTTGCGGTGACCGGAGCCGACCCTGACAACGGCAATCACCTTGACGTCCCCAACTCCGGTTCGCAAAACCTCGCAGGGGCGCTTCGGATTTGGGCGATCCAGCCTGCGAAAGCGTTCGTGGATGATCAGCGTCGCACGGTGCTTACGCAGACGCTGGTCTATGTCGGGCTGACGACGGTTGCGCTTGGCACGCTCTTGCTCGCGATGTGGTTTCTTACGCGCGTGGTTCGGCGCGAGGTTGCACTCGCCGAGTTAAAGTCGGGTTTCGTGGCGGATGTTTCGCATGAGCTGAAGACGCCGCTGGCGTTGATCCGGATGTTCGCGGAGACGCTTCGAGACGGCCGGGTCGCTTCTGACGAAAAGCGGCAGGAGTATTACGAGGTGATCCTGCGAGAGAGCACTCGCCTGACCGACTTGATCCATAACATTCTCGATTTTTCAAGAATCGAGGCTGGGCGGAAGGAATATCACCTGCAAACCACCGATGTTGCCGCGGCGGTCGAACAGACCTACGCCACCTATCGCCCGCAACTGGAGCACGCAGGTTTTGAGCACGAGCTGCGGGTCGAGTCCGGTCTTCCCTCGGTGGACGCGGATCGCGGAGCGATCGCTCAGATTCTGGTCAACCTGATTACGAATGCTGTGAAATACAGCGACGACGAAAAGTACGTCTTGATTGAAGTCACAAGCGACACCCGGCGCAATCGCCGCGGCGTGCTGATTTCGGTCCACGATCTGGGGATCGGAATTGCGCCGGAAGATCGGGCGATGCTGACGGAGGGGTTCTATCGAGCGTCAGACTCGCGCGTGCGAGGAAAAGCGGGCGCGGGATTGGGACTTGCCGTCGTGCGACATATCGTAGATGCTCATGGCGGATCGCTCGATGTCGAATCGAGACTGGTCAAAGGTAGTACTTTTCGAGTATTCTTACCGGCAACACCTGAACCGGTTACTTCGGAGGATAAGACGGATGGCGCGAATACTGATCGCTGATGACGAAGTGGATATGGCCGCTGGGCTGCGCGACAACCTTCAGTTCGAGGGTTACGACGTCCTGGTCGCGCACGACGGCGAGGAAGCCCTCGCGATGGCAACCACCGAAAGCCCGGACTTGCTCCTACTCGACATCATGATGCCGAAGATGGACGGGCTTGAGGTCTGCAAGCGTGTGCGGCAGTCTGGTTTTATGATTCCGATTCTGATGCTGACCGCCAAGAGTCAAGAGATTGATATTATTCAGGGTCTGGAAGTCGGAGCGGACGATTATATTACCAAGCCATTTGCCGTCCGAGATGTGATTGCACGAGTCAAAGCTGCCCTTCGACGAACCTCTGCGGGCAAAGGGCTTTCAAGAATGTTGCGCATCGGCGATGCCACCGTTGACATGGTCAAAGGGCACGTCGAGCGAGGCAGCGATACGCACACGCTCGGTCATTTTGAGCTTGAGATTCTGAAAATGCTCGTCGAGAACGCCGAGAAACCCGTCGAGCGAAACCAGCTTCTCGATGCCATCTGGGGTCTGGAAGGATTCCCCGTGACCCGTACGGTCGACAACCACATCGTCAGCCTGCGTCGAAAAATCGAACCGGACCCGAAGAACCCTCGCCACATCGTAACCGTCCACAGCATCGGTTACAGATTTGTGCCATAACAGGTACGTCCGTAAATCGCATCTATAACCCTCTCAGTTGCCTTTGGGCTTCCTCTGCGCATTTCCTGACAACGATTTACGTCGATTCACGGAAGGAACGCAATCGTCCGACCATCTAACTGAATAGAAAGGACGGAGAGACGCATGAAAGGGAAAGGTTTTTTGAGAATGGCTTACCCATGCGACGATCTGACGACCGACGACACCAGCTTGATCGACTTGAGCGACAAGCTTTGCGAATTCGCGAGCGCCTTGCGATTGCGTGGATGCAACACTGCGACGATGCAGTGATCCAGCGACTAGAGGCGACTCTGCGAGAGCGATGGCAGCGAATCGAGGAGATACGCTCCCATCTGTCACCAGTACCTACGCCGGTGTGACGCTCCGGCTATATCGGTGCAGGTCGGGTGCAGGCAATCTGCATCCGATCTGCACCGCCCCTCCTTTTTCACTGACTTCCCCACGCCGCCACGACTCTTTGAGGCTATGCGCGATCAGACTGTTGAAAAAGTGTGGCACCGGTTTGTAACCGGTGCGATATCTTCTGTTTCAGTGTCTATCACCGGTTACAAACCGATGCCACATAGAAAAACTTCGTTTTCCAACAGGCCGCCATGTGAAATCTTTCACGGCGTTTCTGACTGGATTTTTCTTGCGAAGTTGGTACTTCGGTGTGACAATGGTCGGGGTCGGTGTTTCAGGCATCAGAACATGGAGGTGTATCAATGCCAACTGCTCAAGCGATTCTGGACGGAAAGGGCGGCGACGTTGCGACGGTTTCCGGTGAGGCGACCGTTTTCGAAGCGGCGAAGAAAATGAACGAGCGGCACATCGGTGCGCTTGTCGTTACTGAGGGCAAAAATGCCGTCGGCATCTTTACCGAGCGGGACATTCTCAACAGAATCGTCGCAGCCGGTCTTGATCCGAAGACGACGCCCGTCCGCGACGTGATGACGAGTCCGATGGCCTGCGGTCGGCGCGACTCGAAGTTGACGGAGTGCAGATCGGTCATGGCCAACAAGCGGATTCGGCATCTGCCGATCGTCGAGGACGGAACGCTTTACGGAATGATCTCCGCGGGCGATATTCTCGCGAGTGAGTCCGCCGAGCAGCAGGCAACGATTGAGTACTTGCACGAGTATTTGCACGGGCACCGATAAGAAGTAGTGAGCGAACAAATACGCGAGTTGGAACATGAGCAGTAGTAACATTTTCCGTTTGTGTGCGGTTTTGATGGTCCTTGCGAGCAGCTTGCTGGCCGGGTGTGTTCGTCGCACGCTCACGATCACGACCGAACCGCCCAATGCGCGCGTCTATCTCAACGATGAAGAAGTCGGTCGCAGCAAGGTGACGACTGATTTCCTCTGGTACGGCGATTATCGCGTTACGCTACGGGCGCAAGGTTACCAGACACTTGAGACGGGCTGGCAGATTGATCCGCCCTGGTATCAGATCGTCCCGATCGACTTTGTCGCCGAGGTTCTGTGGCCCGGGCAGCTTCACGATACGCACGAGCGACATTTCACGATGGTCGAAGCGATCGATCCGACGACGGAAGAGCTATTGAGTCGAGCAGACGACCTTCGCCGCCGCGCGATGGATGCGCGGAAGTGAGTCAACTTAGCATTACGATCCTTCAGGGAGCCAGACGTGCCGTCTCTCGGGTTAGACCGGCCTCCTTTCGTTGCGCGTGCATTCTTCTTTTGTCGTCATGCCAATTGGTTTGCGCAGAAGGACACTACATCACTACTCCTGATGGTGTACGCATTTTCTACGAAACAAGAGGCTGCGGAACACCTATTTTCGTGATCGCAGGAGGCCCGGGTGCAGACCCCTCCGTGTTGCGACCGACTTTATCCCTGCTTCGCTCTCTTGGACGCGTCGTGTTTGTTCACAATCGCGGCAGGGGAAAATCTGATGCACTGTTCGATCATCCGGAATCGTTCACATTAGAAAATGATGTGATGGATGTTGAAGCGATTCGCAAGGCACTTGGGGCGGAACGGATTGTAGTACTAGGTCATTCGTACGGGTCGATGGTAGCGGCTTCGTATGCGGTCAAGCACCCCCGTAACACGATTGCGCTCATTACCGTGGGTGCCATTCATGGTGCGAAGAGCTGGCAGAAACGGAATATCGATGTCGTCAAGTCGTTCCTCATGAAGCATTACCCCAACGTGTGGAAAAAAATCGTCGAGGCTCATCAAGCGGGCAGACTAACAAGTGACCCGTTCTACGATCCTCTTTTTCGCTCAGCGGACGCACTCTACGGCGACCAAGATCCGATTGGTCATTGGCGCGTTGCGAGGCAGTTTCCAGAAATCAATGACAAGGCATCCTCTCGCCCCAGTAGCCGCCACGTCTACAAAGCCATGGTAGGCGACGACCCGGAATGGAAAATTTCCGGTAGCCTTAAGGATGTCGAGCTTCTCCCGCAGCTCAAGACATACGATGGTCCGGCGCTAATCATCGGAGGGCGTCACGACAGGCTTGCTCCACCGGTGCAGCAGTTTGAAATTGCGGATGCGTTAGCGAATGGGAAATTAGTCATTCTCGAGCATTCCGGCCATAACCCGTACCGGGATGTTCCGTTACAATTCATAGACGTCGTCTACGAATTCCTGATACCCATACTCTCTTCCGACGAGAGTTGCAGATGACGCTAAACAGATTCGTGCTCGCGATTGAGCCGTCTCTACGTTCCTGTTTCTCTTTGGTACATCTATTTATTCCGCATCAATCGCATTTTCCACGCTAGCCCGGCAGCGCCGATAGCCCCTGCATCATAGCCAAGCGTGGCGAGTTGGATTTGTGGGCGGTCGCTTTCGAGTCGCCAGGTTCGCTTGGTGAAGTGATCCCGAACCGGGTCGAGCAATACCTCCCCCGCCTCGGCCATCCCGCCGCCAAGGACGATTGATTGTGGGTTGAATGCGTGCTGGATATTCACGCACGTGATCGCGAGGAACATGCACGCCTCGTCCCAGATGCGCTCGCAGAGTGCATCGCCCTGTTTCATCGCTTCGACGACAAGTTTCGCATCGATCGTCTCGCCAGCTTGAAGACGAGTAGCGAGCGATGAGTCTTCGCCGTCTTTGATGGCCGATTCAACCCGTTTTGCGACGGTTGCAGCGGCGGCGTATTGCTCGACGCATCCGCGCTGACCGCAGCCGCAAGGAAGACCGTCCGGCACAACGATCATATGGCCAAGCTCGGCTGCGTTGTCGTGATGACCATGCAGAAGTTTTCCATCGAGCACGACGCCCGCGCCGAGTCCGGTTCCCAGCGTGAGCATGACGAAATCGCCACCGCCCTTGCCTGCCCCTGCCCAGTATTCGCCAAAGGCTGCGGCGTTGGCGTCGTTGTCGAGCGCGACGGGCAGGTCGAGGTGCGTTGAAAGTAAATCGCGAACGGGGACGTTCTCCCACGTGGGCAGGTTGACCGAGTGAAGCACCATGCCGCGCCGAAAGTCCAGCGGCCCGGGCGAACCGAGGCCGACTCCGACAACGTTGTCGTGGGCAATCCGCTTCGCGATCAGAAGAGATTCTGCAAGCTCAGCCATCTGCCCGACGACGGATGCGGGCTGTGCGGTCGCGTCGGTCGGCGCTGTGGACTTCGCGAGAATTCGCCCGTCTTCGCTGACAAGGGCGACCTTCACATTGGTCCCACCGAAATCAATACCGATCGCAACGCGCTGACTCATTCGCCGGTCGATCCGTCAGTAACAGGCGGCAGTGAAACGATTTCCAGGGAAAGAATCGGCGGGTTCATGCCTCGCAGCTTGTCGCGAAGTTCGTCGGGCATGGGGCCATCGAGTTTGAGCACCATGAGCGCCATTTTCCCTCGGCGAGAGAGGGCCATGTCGGCGATGTTGATCTTTGCCTCGCCGAATGCTTGCCCCACAAGCCCGATGACGCCGGGCTTATCGTCGTTGAAGATGAGGGCCATGCATCGTTCGGGGATCAGGTCCATCTTATAGCCATCGACCGACGTAACGCGCGGCCGACCGTCACTAAAGACGGTCCCCTCGATCTTATGAGCGTCGCCGCGACATTTGACCTCGAGGACAATCGACTCCGGGAAAGACGGGTCGTTTGCGTTCGCTGCGTTGTTGCTCTGTACGGCAATGCCGCGACTCTCCGCGTGCTCGCGTGCGTTGACCAGATTCAGTCGAGCGTCGAGATGGGGGCTAAGCACGCTGACCATCGCTTGCCAGGAGAGCGTTTCAGATAACTCGGCGAGCGCCTCGCCGTGAGTAGTGAGCGTAATTTGTTCGACTCCCTCCGCCGACCACGTCGACAGCATCGTAGCCATCCGAGCACAGAGATCGACGTAGGACCGGTCGTGGTCGCTGAGGTGTTTGGGCATTCCGGAGACGTTGACAGCCGATCGAATCTCGCCGTTTAGCAAATATGCGAGCAACGTATCCACCGCATCGACAGAAACGCGTTGCTGAGCTTCGGCGGTCGAAGCTGCCAAGTGCGGTGTAAGCACGACGTTTTTCGCCGAAAGGAGCGGGCTATCCGCGGGCGGTTCGTTTTGGTAGACGTCGATGGCCGCCCCGCCGAGTCGGTCTTCGTTCAGCGCTTTCGCCAGTGCCGCCTCGTCGATCAGCGCTCCGCGAGCACAATTGACGATGCACGCCCCCTTCTTCATTCGCGCGATCTGCTCGTCGTTTATCAGGTGCTTTGTATCCGACGTGAGCGATGCGTGCAGCGTGAGGCAGTCGCTCGCGGCGAATAGGTCTTTGAGTTCACCAACGAGCGTCACGTTACCGTCGAGCGCGGTTTCGCCTCGAACGAACGGGTCGAAGGCGATCACTTTCATCTCTAACGCGAGCGCCCGCTGCGCAACCGCCCGACCAATTCGACCCAATCCGACGATACCCAGCGTTCGCCCCGCGAGTTGACGACCGAGGTATTCGTTTCGCTTCCACCCCCCCCCGGTGACGTGGGCATGCGCGGACGGAATGCGATGATGAAGCGCGAGCATCAGCGCGATGGTGTGTTCCGCGGTCGAAACGGTATTGGCGTCCGGCGTATTCAAAACCAGTACGCCCGCCGCGGTCGCGGCTTCGAGGTCGATATTATCCACGCCCACGCCCGCCCGCGCGATCGCGGAAAGTTTGCCAGGATTCGCCAGCGTATCAGCCGTCACCTTCACGGCAGAGCGAATGAGCATGCCGTCGTACTGACCGACGGTCTTCGCCAGGTCTTCTGGCGATAGGCCATGCTTGACGTCGAACTCAACGCCGGGGGCAGAGCGAAGTCGCTCCAAACCGGGCTCGGCGATTTTATCGGCTACGAGTATGCGATGCATGTTCTTTTCTGTCCCCTGTCCAAATCGTCCAAGCGATGACTGTTCGTACGCGCCTACCCCATTACAAGTGTGAATCGGTTTGTAACCGGTGCCACATAGAAGAACTTCATTTTCCAACAGGCTGTTATCGCTGTGTTATGAAAAAACAATCCCCACATATCCGACCGAGTCGTTTTGCGGGGTTCCCATCTTTTGCGACAAGACCTCGCTGCTGGACGTGTGCTCCAGGACGACGCCCTCAGTTGCTCCAAGTTTCTTCGCTGCAGCAATCGTGGCAGCCACCGCGCCGCTGCTGCAAGCGTTTTTGTGTTCACGGGCCTCGGCGACGACCGAATCCGCCTGCATCGCACAAACCAAGTCGACGAAACGAGCGTCGTTTACATTTTTCGCCCACTCGTTTCCGTCTGCCCCGACTCCCTCCGGCGTGAACCCGTAGTTGGGTCCGTAGTGCGTAAGGTCGGTTGTCCCTACGATCAGTGCGTCATAGTTATAGGTCGTCAGCGTGCGAGCGACAGCCTCGCCCACTTCATCGGCGGTCGATCCGGGCGGGACCATGATCGGGAGTATCTTTGCCTCGGGAAACAGATAGCGCAAGAACGGCATCTGCACCTCGATGGAATGTTCGCCTTCATGCGCGTAAGGGTCGTTGACGACAAGGTTCGTGTGTCCCATAACCCGCTCGGCAAGTCTTGCGTCTATTTCGACGGGGCCCAGCGGGGTCTCCCACTGCCCTTCCGCGAACATCGCCGCCTGGCGACCTCGATGCCGATGGACTCCGCCAAAGACGACGACGGTCGCCGGCGAGTTCGCCGCCGCAAGTGTTTGATAGACCTGCGCGGCAACCGCCCCGCTGCACATCCATCCGGCGTGCGGAACGAGTCCTGCCACGATTTTCTTATCGCAAGGAGCGCCGCCGGCGATCGATGTGCCTAGAAGCTGACGAAGTTCGCTGCGACAGCGCTCCGGTTGCGCGTCGTAAAACCGCCCGGCTGCGATGGGTTCTCGAACAATCATGTCGTCTCGCGAGATGGTGATTCTGCGCACCGATTGTGCGCTGGCCACCGGCGACAATCATACCGCGAATGCTGGAAAGATCACATTGAGACTGAGATGCCCGCAACAGAGAATAATCGCCCAAACAAAGGGTGCTACCAGCGCGACCTGGCTACTGCGTCTTGCAGCAGTGCTCGCTGATAATAGCAGGCAGGTCGGCGGAGAACTTCGACCGCGGGAGGACATGGTGGGCACCCGCATCGACCGCTTCCCGGGCGAGCCGCTCATCGACGTGCGAGACAAATGCGATTACGACGGGGGCACAGGCGTGGGTACATCCCGCGCGAACCACATCGATCGCCCCCGGAGATAGCGTGTTGAGGTCAATGAGCAAGAGGGTCGGTTTGTGTTCGTCCAGGATCCCGTCGATCTGACTCGAGTCGCGGGTGGTTAGACTACTAACGCCCAGACGATCCGCCGTCGTTCGAATCTTCGTTGCGAAAATCAAATCGTTGATCGCCACGACGAGCGTAGCGGTTTCACTTGCGTTGGCCATTGTCCCCCACAGTCCCACCCGACTTCCAAGCCCAATCCGAATCGTGAGCCGGTGACTATCGCGCCCGGGTACGCTACAGTCTATTAGGAGTAACCCTTGAGTTTGGAAGGCGGCACTTTATCTTGTTGGTTTCTTGTGTCCGCACAGCACCTATGTGACACTGCCCGCGTTCAAATATTCTACACCGGCGTTGTATCGCCGGTTGGGGCATCGTTAAGACCGACACATTGATCGAACAATACGCAACAACCCTGCTCGTGGCGTTTGGCTGCTTCATTGCGGTCGTCTTGACCGCTGTGCGCCTGCCTGGAACGTGGCTGATGGTCGTGGGGGTGGCGATCGCTGGATGGGCTGGCGAGTGGGACCAAGTCAGCATGGCGCGCGTCGGGATCCTCGCGGGGCTTGCGACCGGGGCGGAGTTGTTCGAGTTTTTCGCGTCGCTGATTACGGCCCGCAAAGCTGGCGGGTCTCGCCAGGCGGCATGGGGCGGCATGGTCGGGGGAATTCTTGGGATGATCTTCCTGTCGCTGCCGTTTTTTATCGTCGGGACGTTTATCGGTGCGATCTTGGGCTGCTTCCTCGGGGCGTTCGTTGTGGAAATCGCGATGAATAAGCGACTCGCCGAGGGGACCAAGGTCGGACTGTTCTCCGCCCTGGGCTTTGCCATCGGAACCGCCGCGAAGATCGGAATCGCCCTGTTGATGGCCGGGATCGTCGTCTGGACGTTTTGGCCAGCCTCAACAGTGGGTGTAGCGGAGTAAGTCTCGATTAACCGCCGATATCGGGGAGCATCCGCAGAGTCGGAGGACAGGGTACGATGCGTTTGTACTCGACCTCCATGCGTTTTTGCACGGTCCCACCGGTGATTTCAAACGTCGTCGCGACTCGGGTGCTTTCGCTCGTGAAGCGATCGATGACCTGGAATTCCTTCGCGACTTTGTTGGCGCCCTTCGCGGTGTACTTGAAGATCATCGCGCTTTGCTTCGGATCCCAGCGACCTGTGACGCTCGTCGGACCGGACTTCGATACGTTGTCCATCCACGTACCGTCGTAGCTCTCTTCGACCGCGTTGAAGGTAAGCAGCCCGATCGCACGAAAGGTGAGCGTGTCTGACTTTGAGATGTAGGTTCGCTGGATAGCATGCTCGTCAAGTACCCAGCCAATCTCTTCCGTCCCCTTGACTGTCGCGATAACCTTCCCCTTCGCATCGAAATGGTGCTCGGTCAGCGTCCACGCGCCGAGGTAGCGATTAAGAACATCCAGCCCCGTCGAGGATGCACTCTCTTTCGCGGATTCCTGCTGAGATATAGCGGCGGTCGCAAGCAGCCCAGTTGCGAGTAACGTCGAAGCAATAATCAATCCGCCGCGTGGGTGGCGTATGTGCATAGTGAAATCCTCCTCGGTCGGTTCCTTCTTAAGTACGACCGAGATCGCGGCTGGTTTGCTCGCAATCGGAAACCCTACTTCTTTCCTGCGATTTCACGTGCTTTGGCGAGGATATCATCCAACCCCACGCCGACGTATCCGAATACCTC
>JAJRUK010000230.1 GCA_024277835.1 Planctomycetota bacterium
GCGCCTAACCCCGCGACGACATCGTCCGCGCCGGTTCTCGCGGTGAGGATGATGATGGGAATGTCCGCCGTTTCCGGTTGGGCTTTGATCTTGCGTGTCGCGGTCAGGCCATCCATGCCGGGCAGTCCGACGTCCATGATGATCATGTCCGGGAGGTGCTGTTTAGAAAGGTCGACGGCCTCTGCGCCCTCGTGCGCTTCAATGACTTGGAAACCGGTTGCCCGAAGGTGTGCTGCCAGGATGAACCGCAGCTCGGGTTCGTCCTCAACGATTAGAATTGTGCCATGATCTATGTTGCGCATTGGTTCCGTACCTCCCAGCCGTGTCCCCGGAGTTCTCGCGCGGCGTCTTGCCACCTATAGCATCGCTTATAATGGCGCGTGGTGCGGCGCTCGGTTGCGATACAGCGCGGCAGAATTGGCCACGTCCGTGAATCTTCGCGTTGGGTCGGTGGAGGGATGATAGTCGCTGAATTATAGCCCCTCTGTTTTTTGGGGATGATCGCGAGACGCGGAGACGGCGTCGGACGAGACGCCTGTTCGTTTCGTGATGTCGCCTTTTCGGACGTCGCCTTCGATACGTTGGTTGACACGTTTTTTGAGGACTTTAGACTCGCGGCGAGGGAAGAGTCTCCGTGGCACAATTGGATAGCGCGTCGGCTTCCGAAGCCGAAGGTTGCAGGTTCGAACCCTGCCGGGGACGTATCATTTTCACGCTTTTTTGCATCCCAGTGGCGTTTTCTTGCCAATACGCCATCGCCAATAGATCGTGCTCTTGTCCTCAAAATGTCATCAACTTGCCCTCACGAATGTGGGCCACATGACAGACCGGGATGGTGGTGACGGCAGCGATGGCAAGTTTGAACAAGCGTGGAAACAAGTATTCTGTTCAGTGGCGATGGGAAGGGAAGCAGTACATCAAGCCGCTATACCTGGAAGACAAAGCAGAGGCTGAGCCACCCTCTGACCCTTCGCGAGAAGCAACTCAGCTTCATGAAGCTTGTTCACGATCTCTTCCGCTGTATGACGTCAACGCATCGCCGTTCCTCCAAAGATCCAGAACCGGATCGTAAGATACAAGCTGGATCAGGTTGCGGGGGAAAAGTCAGTTCGACATCTCGCGCGAAACCACCTCCGCCGTGATCTTGGTCTTACTGTTGATCGCGTAAACGACGCCAGCATCTGGACCGCTTGGTGTCCCGACATGAGCGGTTCGACCAGCGAAACAAACCGTTCAAGAAGTAGGGGGTGTGCTTGCGTCGCAGGATCTGCGGGGAGTTTCCCGTTCTGGAATGAATCTTCAGTCTTCCTTAGTGTCAAGGGTCATCACTACCGCAACGACCGTGCCAACACCCAGAATGCTCTTGACATCGATCGTTCCGCCGTGGGCTTCGGCGATGGCGCGACAGATGGGCAATCCCAAGCCGGCCCCGCCGTACTTCATCGAACGAGCTTGATCGGCTCGGTAGAAACGATCAAATATATGCGGAAGATGCTCGGCTGCAATGCCTTCGCCTTCATCTTCAATCGTTATCTTGGCCTTACCATCGGCACATGTAACCGACACATTTATTCTGCCGCCCGCTTTGGAGAACTTGATTGCATTGTCGATCAGATTCCCAACAAGTTGCCGAAGGCGCGCGCCGTCCCCTTGAAGCGAAATCTCCCCTCTATCTTCATTTTCCATGACAAGGTCAAAACCTCGGTCTACCGCCAACGGGGCGTAAAGATCGACGACACTTGCAACAGCGTCGTCAAGTCGTACCACGTCTTTGCACACGACTTCATGTCCAGCATCGGCGCGCGCCAATAGCAGGAGATCCTCAGCGATGTTGGAGAGTCGATCGTAATGCTCGATACTCTCTTCCAGCACTTGTCGCAACTCGCTTGTTGACCGTGATTGACTCAGAGCGACCTCTGCAGTCCCTCGCAGTGCTGCCAGCGGAGAGCGAAGCTCGTGTGAAGCATCGGCGGTGAATTGCTGAACTTGCCGAACGTGATGCTCGACTCTTTCTAACATGTTGTTCAGTGTTGATGCTAGGCGATCGAGTTCATCGCCTGATCCAGTCAATGGAATCCGCTCTGAGAGGCTCTTTGCTCCGATTCGTTCTGCGGTATCCGTCAAAGCCTGCACTGGTCGCAAGCTTCTTCTGGCAAGCACATATCCGCTCAGCATTGACAGGGCAGCAGCCAAGCCAAGACCGACCGCGCAAACGTGACGGAACACAACAAGCGAGGCGTCCATGCGATCAAGCGTATAGCTTGCCTGCGCCGTACAAATTCTACCGTCGTCGGTTGTTACGCGCAGGCTGCATGTTCGATGAGATCCTGAATTATCCTCCAGTCTGACAGTTTGAAAAACGAAGTGCGGCGAGTCACGATCCCACCCATCCGGCGCGTTCCAGAGCGCCGCGACCGGGTCGTTGGATTCACTTGTGACAAGCAGTTGCCCCTGCTCGCTGAACAAACGAAATGCGAGGTCACCGTGTACGCGGCTTCCCAATTCAACTCGGATCGCGTGTTGCAAACCGGCGTCGTCGCCGGGATAACTATTGACCGTAACCATGAATTCATGGACTTCGCCTTCGAGGAACGTGTCGATCCCATCTCGAAGTGAAATAGACAACCCGACGTACAACGCGACAGACAGAAACGTGCAAACGGCAAGCGTGATGCACGCGCCCCACAACGTCAGGCGCGCGCCAATCGTTCTGAACATCTTCCTACGTCCTGTCGTTTCGGAGGACATACCCCGCACCTCGGATCGTATGAATGAGCGGTGGGTCGAATCCGTTGTCAACCTTCTTCCGAAGGCGATTGATGTGAACGTCAATGACGTTGGTCATTGGATCGTGATTTATGTCCCACACATGTTCGAGGATCATCGTGCGCGACAAGACCTGTCCAATGTTGCGAGCGAAGTATTCGATAAGAGAGTATTCGGTCGGAGATAGGTCGATGCGTCGGCCTCCACGATGCACGCTCCGCGCAACGACATCTACGGTGAGATCGCCTATGGTGATCGGGTTTGCGTGAAGCTCCTGCCCCCGGCGTAGCAAGGCACGAATGCGCGCGAGCAATTCGGAAAAGCTGAACGGTTTGGCGAGGTAGTCGTCCGCTCCGAGATCAAGGCCTTTGATTCGATCATCGACCGCGTCTCTCGCTGTCAAGCAGATCACCGGCGTGGTGACCTCGCGGACCCGAACCTCGCGCAGTATTGAGAACCCGTCCATTCCTGGGAGCATCAAGTCGAGAACGATGGTATCGTAAGTGTTGGTGAGCGCCATGCGCAAGCCATCAACCCCGTTATCTGCCATGTCCACCGCGAACGACGCTTCGCACAGGCCCTTCTTCAGGAAACTCGCAACACTTGGTTCATCTTCAATCACCAAAACACGCACGCTATCGTCACCTTCTGCTCGCGCAAACGCTGACCGCTAAACCTTAACCGAGCAGAACGAGTGTAACTCTCTCTCGATCGCCCTGCAATTCCCTATTCGCTACGAAATGTAACTCGGTTTCGATGGGCTGCGACTGACGAATCAACATGACGACATTGTCATCTTTTGGAAGTTTGCTAAGTCGCGGTCGAGGTGTACACTCCAGACAAGGGAGTCGATCGCTTCAAACGCCGAAGGCATCAAGATGAGTCCACACACCAACAAGGCTGGGAAACCAAGCAAACCCACTTCCCGATGGAAGTTCGCCGTGGTTGGGCTTCTCGTCGTTGTCCTCGCCTTTGTCATCGTGGGAAGACGCGAAGTTGATGATGACGCGCTGGCGCGTGCGCTCGCAGGCACTTGGACGGCGGTTGACCCGAGCGATGGATCACTTCATCGCCGCAACCTTCCGGTATCGCATGAGCAGCTTGTCATTGGCGCGGATGGAGAGCTGACACACGTCGTAGAGTTGGCATCCAATCCTGGAAACCCTGAATACGACCTGTGGGGCTGGAAGGTTCGCAAGGGGCGATTGTATGCGCGGTTCCAAGGAGAGGACGCAAGCGGGCAGTGGTTACCGGGCATCGCATTTGCGGTTTCTAACGATACGCTCTCCATGCGCATCAAGGGCCATCCTCCCAAAAAGTGGGTTCGGCGTTAAGCGTAACCAAGGAGCTTGTACATGTCGTCCGCGCCTACCACGAACACCGACAGGTCCAGCCTACCCGTCGAAGAAGGCGTAGGCCCGGATCGACCGATCGCCGCCGCTCATCCCGCGCATCACAGGAAAACTTCGCATGCGCCTCCTCGCCCCCGGGATGTTCTTTGGGGCTACTTTCTCCTCACGTACGCGGTACTCCTCTTGAACACGCGCGGATTTCTGAAGCATCTTGACGATGCTGGTATCGCGCTGACCGTCTATTCGGTGGCGGTTCAGGTTGTCTATACGCTCCTTTACCTCAGCCCCGTACTGGTCCTTGTCATTGCGATCCATCGCGTCCTGCACAGTCGCATCGTTCGACAGAAAGTGGGTATTCGCAAAGACAACATCCATCGCATCATTTATGCGTCTGCGATCGTTGGCTGTACGCTGCTACAATGCTTGATCGTTGCGGATAAGATGGTCTTTGGCATCTTCGGTTTTCACCTCAACGGATTCGTTTGGAATCTCGTTTGGACACGTGGCGGAATTGAGTCTATGGGGGGTGGATCGGGCACCACACTCTTCGTGGTACTCATCTGTGCGGCTTTCTTCCTCGTTCAAACCGGGCTTCTCGTCCTGGCATGGAAGGTGGGCGTTATTCGCAATGCATTGCTTCGAGTGTCCCGCCGCAGGCCCATTATCGTCGGCGTTTGCTTCTTGTTGATCGCGGGTTTGTATGCGCAGCTTGGCTATGGGATCAGCACTTTTCAGCGCTTTGGTCCGACGCTCGCTGTCGCCAACGCCTTTCCGGGTTTTGTCCCAACGACCTTTGCGAGGATCGCGAAATCACTCGGTTATAAGGTGGAACGGACACCGACAATGTCTGTCGAGCAAGACGTATTTAGTCTCCGATATCCATTGCACAAAATTCGTCGCGAGCCGTCCGCCAAGCCGCCGAATATCGTCTGGCTCGTGTCCGAGTCTTTGCGTGCGGACATGCTCGATCCGGACATCATGCCAGTCACCTGGGAATTATCAGAGCGATCCAGCAGATTTGAACGGCACTATAGCGGCGGCAACGGAACGCGCATGGGCATGTTCTCGATGTTCTATGGACTCTATGGCCCCTACTGGTTTCCGTTTCTCGCGGAACGTCGCGGACCGGTGCTCATTGATACAATGATTGACCTGGACTATGAGATGGACTTGTTTACCAGCGCCATGTTCAGTTACCCGGAATTCGACAAGACGTTGTTTTCGCGAATTCCGTCCGAGCAGCTTCACGAAGGTGGAATGAAACCCGCCTGGCGACAAGACCAGCGCCATATCGACTCGATTCTTCGGTTCATTGATCAGCGCGACGAGTCCAGACCGTTCATGACCTTCATGTTCTTTGAATCCCCGCATGCAAACTATTCGTTCTCCAAGAATGCAATCATCCAGCGTCCGTTTGCGGAAGACCTGAACTATATGTCAATGAACCTGGATCGCGACATCAGCCTGATTAAAAATCGATATATCAACTCATGTCGCCAGGTAGATATCTCGATCGGTCGAGTTCTGGAATACCTTCGAGAGCACGAGTTGCTCGAGTCGACCATCGTCATCATCACGGGGGACCACGGCGAAGAATTCATGGAAAAGGGTCGGTGGGGTCACAACTCCGAGTTTACCGAGGAGCAAACATTGGTGCCCCTGGTACTCTGGGTTCCTGGCAAGCAGCCTCGCGTCGTGACCCGCATGACGAGTCATCTCGATATTCCCGCGACGATTCTGCCGCTGCTTGGCGTCTTGAATCCGGCGGAGGACCATTCCCTCGGTTTTGACTTGTTCGGCCCTGAAGTTAGGGAGTTCACTGTCATTAGCGCGTGGAATCACGTCGCGTATGTCGATAATGACTTCAAGGCAACCTTTCCTACGTCCTCGTTCACCATGTTCCAACAAACGGTCACGACCAGGGACGATGTGCGACTCACGGACTCGGATTCGTTCTACGAAACGCGCCAGCAAAATATTGTTGAAGTCATGCGCGGCCTGAAGACATTCCGAAAGTGATGCCAGCACGCCAAAGGGACTCTCAAACTCCGGTCGCGTGAGAATAAGCCGACAAGCGAACATGACAGGATTGTCATGTTCGTGTCATGGCCGCGTTTTGTTCGATGTGTACACTTTGGCTGATGGTTACCCGGCGGCGCGGCCGGGTGATCTCCTGTTACCGAATGGAATCGAAAGGAAATGGATATGCAAAAAACCTTGTTGGCGCCTATCGCGGCGGTCATCCTGTTAGCATTCTTTTGCAGTGGAAGTCAAACGATGGGGCAAGAGAGTGCCCCGACCGTCAGACTGGATGCTTCCCATCCGCCTTCACTCTCCCTGACCAATAGCTACATCACCGATTCTGGTCTTAGCAGCTACGGCGCATTTTTCCAGAAACGCGGCAATCAGGATGTTTTGGGCGGAAGCGCGAAGTCGCACGATTACCGCGAGTTAAGCGACTTTTTCAACGTGCGTGAAGCTAACGTCAACACCGTGCAGGGCGAGTGGGAGTTAGAACTTGAGGGCGACTGGGTGACCGGCGCAAAAGTGGATGACGATTTCACGTTTACGCCAAACATCAAATACGGCCTAACCGACGACATGTTCATCGAGCTTGAAGTCCGACCGCTTGTCATCGGCGACGGCAAGCATCAGGGCGAGGGTGATACGTCCATTCAATTGTTCTACCAGTTTACTCGGGAGACCGACGACTTGCCCGCGTTCGCCACCTGGGTCGAAGCTCGCCTCCCCACGGGCGAAGGCTCTGCCGGGGTTGACGGCGAGGTGCATTTCAACCTGACCAAGACACTCATGCCTGATGTGCGTGGCCACCTTGAAGGATTCGTACTATCGGCGAACGGCGGTCGCGGAGACGAAGGAAATGACCGGCGTTCCCTCCAGTGGGGGACGGGTATCGGACTTGATTACCAAATCGACGACCTGACGATTTGCACGATCAACTACTTGAATCGCAGCAGCGAGATCTTTGGCCATGCAAACCAACAGATCCTGGAAATCGGTGGCGTGAGGCAGATCGCCGAGGACCAGCACTTGAAGCTCGCGTTCGACATCGGCTTGGACAACAGTGAAGAGGCGCGAGACTTCGGCGTAAAACTACTCTGGTCTGTCGAATGGTAGGCGCGGGGGATGAGCATCGCGCGGAATGTCATTGTCTGGCACCTATGCACAGACACATGTGATACAGTTTCGCCAACGCTCATGACTTTGGGAGTACGCGCGAACACGAAAAGAGCGTAGATGCGACACGCTGGCGAGATTAATGTGCGCTTGTTCGTTCTCTACGTCGCGTACGTTACGAGTATTGTGACTGCTTCGTGGCTCTGCGGGGTCGGTTGCGTACGTGTCGATCCTCGACGCGACTTCGGCCGCGCCGAACAAATGGTCGTGTCACGGACCGGAGTAGAGCGAGCCTACAATCCTGGAACCCCGTATGCTACTGAGGACGCTGTTGAGTCGCTCCTCGCGGATGGATTGACTACGGACGAAGCGGTACAGGTCGCCTTGCTCAACAACAGGCGGTTTCAAGCGCTCGTCCAGGGGATCGGCGTCTCGCGCGCGGATGTGGTTCAGTCTGGATTACTGTCGAACCCCTCGCTTGGATTCAGCACTCGCTTTCCCGAAGGCGGTGGCCGATCCAACCTCACGATGACCTTCGCCCAGCAAATTGCGGATCTCTGGCTGATCCCGGTCCGCAAGAGGATCGCAGAAGCCGCCCTTGAGCAAATGATCCTAAACATCGCCAACGAAGCCAACAACCTCGCCATGAACGCCAGACGCGACAGCTATCAACTCATCGCATGGAAGCGGTTGGCGACGATTGGTGGCAAGACGCTCGAACTTGCGAATCAATCGCTGAAGTTGGCCAACGATCGGTTCGAGGCAGGCGAAGCGGGGAAAGTCGATGTCAATCTGGCGCGAGCGAACATGCTCAACGAACGAGTAAGACTGATGGGCCTTCAGCGCGAGATTGAAGTCTCTCGCACGACCCTTGCACACACGCTCGGTCTTGCAAGATGGCGCGAACCGTGGATCCTCAACGACTCACTGCCGCAAGACACGTTTACGATCAAAGATGATGAGTCGCTTCTGATCTTCGCGATGCGCGAGCGGCTAGACGCACAAGCCGCGGCGTCAAGAGTGAAGGCTGCCGAGGATGAGATCAAGAGGCAGTACCTGAGTATTTTTCCCAATGTTACGCTCGGTGTCGAATGGGAGCGCCCAGAACTTCGGTCCGCTCCCGGTCGCAACATCCTGGCAGACACAGCCCGCGGTTCCATTGCCAACGGTCGCCTCACCGCACCCAATATCCAATCTCGTGGACAACGAAAACTAGACCGGCGACAGATCATCGACTCGCTGCTAGGACCAACACTCAATATTACGCTGCCGATTTGGGATCAAAACCAGGCCCAAATTGCAAAAGCTCAGTTTCTTTCAGTATCCGCGCGAAAAGCATATGCCGCGATCCTTGACGATGTCGCTCGTGATATCCAACAAGCTCAAGCGGTGGCCGCGAACGCGTCACAATTGGTCAAGTTCTTTGAGGAGGATGCGCTGCCGCACGCACGTCTGAGTGTAGAAGCAGCTCAACGCGGGTATCAGGCTGGAACGCTGGACATTCTCGCGTTGCTTGATCTGCAGAAGACGCTCGTCGCACAGCAGGATGCGTATATCCGCGTGAAGCGGGATCTTGCCATCGCGCTTGCGGAGCTTCGTCGCGCGACGGGCGGACGACTCCCATCGGATTCGAACGATTACGAGCAGGCGAACGACATCCCCAACCCGATCGTGGAGAACCCGTAATGGTGAAGACTCTTCGTGCATATTCCTTTCTCATTCCTGCAGCTTGCGGTCTGCTGATGTTGACAACCGGATGCGTCATCGCGACGAATTCATCGCTCGCCGCCGACGCGTCCGCACGATCGACCGACTTGACAGTATTCATCCAACAATTCGCACGGGAAGCGCTCGCAGCTTTCTTGTTGTAACGCCCAGACGACGATGACCAAGAACCTTTCATCCGCGAACGAATCCGATGAACCAAATGGGGAAACCAATGCGGCGATTCGCTTAAAGGAAGAGGGGTTCTTTGTTCGTCACCGAAAAAGCATCTTGTTTGTGACGATGGTCGCGTGCCTTGGTGGTGCGTATTCTGCTTATCGAATGCCCTCGTCCGTGTTCCCACAAACCGACTTCCCGCGCGTCGTTATTCTCATCGACAACGGCGTCATGCCCGCCGACGAGATGATGGCTACGATCACTCGACCGATCGAAGAGTCGATGAAGAACATCCCGGGGGCGATCAAAGTTCGCTCTGCCACCGGTCGCGGGGCAGCCTCGGTCAACGTATTTTTCACCTGGCAGACGGATATGGTCCAGGCGGAGCTTTATGTTCTAGGGCGATTGTCGCAGATACGCGGAACACTTCCCACGACGGCAACGACCGCCGTTCATCGCTTGACCTTCTCGGCGTTTCCTATCCTTGGGATCAGCCTGACAAGCAATACACGAAGCATGACAGACCTATGGCAGACGGCGCGATACGACATCAAGCCTCGGTTTTTGCGGATCGAAGGCGTTGCGCGCGTCGCGCTCGTCGGCGGGGACGTTCCGGAGTTCCATGTGCTGGTCGATCCGGTCAAACTCTCCGCGTTTCGCCTTACGCTCAAGCAGGTTAGCGACGCCATCGCAAAAACGAACAAATTCGTCCCCGCCGGAATGCAAGAGGAAAACCATCAGCTCTATCTGACGCTTGTCGATGGTCGCGTCGGAAATCGGGAAGGAATTGAGGACGTCGTTGTTTCATGGGCGGGAGGAACGCCTATCCAGATTCGCGACATCGCAACCGTGCGACCGGGGGCAGCCCCAAGATTCAATATCGTCACAGCGGACGGTGTGGACGCGGTTCTGCTCAATATTTACGCACAACCCGACGGCAGCACGCTCAGCATTGCGAAGGATCTTAAGAAAGAGTTGGCCTCGCTTCGCCGCGAACTTCCCCGTGATATGCGACTGGCGTTTTTTTATGACCAGTCATCGTTCGTCCGCGAGGGCGTCGCGAGCGTATGGGAGAGCATCATCATCGGGCTTGCTCTATCTGTGCTCGTACTTTTCGCGTTTCTTAGAACTGCGACAACGACATTCGTGGCAGCGCTGGCGATCCCGGTAACGATTCTTGTCACGATGGCGGGCATGCATCTGTTCCACATGAGCTTCAATCTGATGTCACTCGGTGGCATCGCCGCTGCGATCGGAATGGTGATCGACGACGCCATCGTCATCGTCGAGTCGATTGACGCTAAGATTTTCGCCGGGCACGCGCCGCGCCGCGCTGCGTTGCTTGCAGTTCGCGAGGTCGGAGTGCCACTTATTGGCAGCACGCTTACCCCCGTCGTGGTATTCATACCGCTCACCTACCTCGACGGCGTGCCCGGTGTTTTCTTTCGAGCGCTCGCGTTGACGATGGTTATCGCGCTGCTGACCTCGCTCGTGCTGGCGGTCACGCTCACACCAACGCTCGGCAGTATGGTGATTCGTGCAAGGCGGGGACCGGTTCGAGGCGAACTTGAGCAAGGTGGCCCCGTCTTGCGGCGAATCATCGGGGGTTACGAACGGGTCTTGCGTTACGCGTTGCATCATCTTGGGTTATCGACGATTTGCATGCTGGCGGTCATCGCGACCGGCGTTTTTCTTTACACCCGCCTTGAAACGGATTTTCTGCCAGCGCAAGACGAGGGGGCGTTTGTTCTGGACTATTTCTCGCGTCCCGGAACAAGCCTCGCCGAAACGGATCGAATGCTTCGCCATGTCGAAGAAATTCTACGCGAAACGCCCGAGGTCCAGAGCTATTCGCGACGAACAGGGGCCCGACTCGCGCTCGCCATCGCGGAACCCAATACCGGCGACTTCCTCGTCAAGTTGAGATCCCAACGGCAGCGAAGTACCGACGACGTCGTTGATGAGCTTCGAGAACGAATCACCGCCGCAGAGCCAGCGCTGCAAACAGAGTTCCCCGGCGTGCTCGGCGACCTCATCGGCGATCTAACTTGGTCCCCCAACCCGATCGAAATCAAAATCTTCACATCCGACACCGAAAAGCTCAAACGTGTCGCGAGACAAATCGCCAACGCGATCGAAACCGTCCCAGGTGTCGTTGATGTGATTGATGGCCTGATCGTGGCTGGTCCCACACTCTCGTTCCACATACGTCGAACCGATGCGGCGCGCGTTGGACTCAATACCGATCAGATTGGGACAATGTTGCGAACGGCGCTTCTGGGAATGAACACGTCGTATGTGCTCGAAGGTGATCGCACCGTCGGCGTTCGCGTCCTTCTCACGGGCAACCGTCAAAAACGGGCCGCCGAGATTGCCGAGCTGCCTCTGCGAACACCGGCCGGTCCTCGCGTGACGCTTCACGAAGTGACAAACGTGCGACACCAACCGGGTTTACTCGAGCGCCACCGCGAAGACCTCCGAGAGCTAATCGCCGTTTCCGGACGCCTCGCAGGACGCGACCTCGGCAGCGGAATTGCTGCAATCAAGGAAAAACTGGCGCAAACGGTGACCATTCCACCGGACGTCACGATCGAATACGGCGGCCTCTTTCAGCAACAGCAAGAGTCGTTTCGCAATCTCATGTTCGTTCTGGTGATGGCGACTCTGCTGGTCTTCGGTGTACTCCTGATCGAGTTCCGCTCGGTGCTACAACCTCTCTCGATCGTAGTCGGCGCAGTGCTCGCGATGTTCGGCGTCATCGGAGCACTCTGGGTGACCGGAACTTCGCTCAACATCGTCTCCTTCCTTGGCGCGATCATCGGCGTGGGTATTGTCGCAAAAAATGGCATTCTCATGCTGGATTTCGTGGACCAACTCCGGGGGCGAGGTCTCTCACTCGTCGAGTCACTTGTTCAGTCAGGCAGACGACGACTCCGACCAGTGCTCATGACATCGATGACGACATTTCTGGGACTACTTCCTTTGGCCTATGGTGTCGGAGCCGGGGCGGACATGCTGCGTCCGCTCGCGATCGCGGTCATCGGCGCACTGTGCGTCTCGCTGCTACTTTCACTCATCGCGACGCCCGTTTGTTATTACATGCTGATGGGCGTTTTCCGCCTCGATGGCGTTGTGGTGGACAGCGTCTCTGCAGTAGGCGCGCCGGAAACAAGGGAGAACTGAAAGCATCATGAATTGCAGACGTTTCATGCAAAACCGATTCGGGCGTGTCAGGCACTGGCATCGCCGGCGTTGGTGTTTCGTTCTCTCGCTGACAATTCTACCTGCTACGGTTGGCTGCACCCAGGAAGAACCGACCTCGGACGAAGCGCCGTTTGAAGCATCTTCTCCGGTACCGGTTCGCGTCGCCAAAGCGCAAATGACAACCCTGCGACCGTCCATCGACCTCGTTGGAATTCTCATCGCCATACCAGAGCGCACAGCCATCATTGCAACACAAATCGAAGGGCGAATTAAGGCAGTATCTGTGGTCGAAGGCGAGGTCGTAGAGAGCGGGCAAACCCTTGTATTGTTGGATGAGCGCCCGGCGAAAGCTGAAAAACTCCGCGCTCAAGCGGTGGTCAGTCGGCAACGCGCCGTGCTCGATCGGTTGACGCACGGATACCTTCCACAGGAAATCGAGAGCGCAAAGCAAGATGCGCAAAAGGCCAAGGCTGAGTTGGAGTCGCTCCGCCTGCGCGTCGTCGCTGCGACAAAGTTGTTCGAGAAGAATGAAATGTCCGACGTTGAGTACAAGAGACTCAAATCAATGGTCCGACGAGATAAAGCTGCCTACGCAGCCGCCTTAGCAAAGCTTGATCTTTACGAAGTTGGCACGCGTCCCGAATCGATCGCCGAAGCGAAAGCCCAACTCGATGTCGCCAACGCTGAACTCGCCCGTGCCGGACTGGCGGTCGACTTCTGCACGATTTCAACACCTGTTGAGGGTGTGGTCACGCAGCTACTCGCCAGACAAGGCATGCAAGTTGTCTCATCAAATCGTTTGGCCACCGTCGTAGACTTAGCGCACGTCTTCGTTCAAATGCGCGTGCCCAGCCAGTATCTGTCGAGCGTCAAGATCGGCGCGAGCGCCGAGGTGAGCGTCCGCTCGCTCCGAGACGAAGCTTTCCATGGCAAAATTGCGCGATTCAGTGGCCAGGCAAATCCGAACACCGGAGATGTCCAGGCGTACGCCATCCTGCAAAACCCGGAAGGACTCCTGAGACCAGGACTCGCATGCAGAGTTCGCATCTCGTTACCACCGATCGAACAAGCACTCATTGTTCCCGTCTCCGCGATCGCAGACCGCGATGGCGTATCAGTCTTACATGTCGTCCGCGACGGAAAAGCCTATGAAATACAGGTGAGCATAGGGGCCAGCATGCGAGAGTATGTGCAGGTTATTGATAGCTTGTCGCCCGGCGATCTCGTCATCACGAAAGGCGGCTATGGACTGCCGGAGGGTTGCCGCGTAACTACTTCGTCGCCGTAGCCGCCTCCGCTGTATCGTCGTACATCGCGCAGTAGAGATCAAGGATTTCGCTGTTCTTGCTGCGCGTACACATTGACACGAACGCATACCGATGAGCGTGCAGGTTCACAACCATGGCTAAGGTTTCAAGCGACAGCGTCAGCGCACCGACGTACTGCGAGAGAACAGCGCAACACCGCCCGCGCGGGAATATTTGGGTAGCGACCATGAAAAAACCGCGTCCCAAGGTCAGAAACGCGATTCATCGGGGAGGGGGATTCTTTTCACCCATCGCCGCTCACGTCGCGACATAGCCGTTTGGTGGTATAAGTGCTGCCAAGACATAGGCTTACAGCTCGGCGTCAGTTCATGTTCGTCCCGAACCGTTACGATTCGTGACCCGCAGATTGGGACAGCGAAAAAGACTGTGAATCGCCCAGGATGGCTACTCCCTCTATGATCATGTTCCGCTGAGCGCGAAGCGCTTCGGCGACTCGTGACTTTCCGTTCTCCAAGTTGATTGCGCAGAACATCGACTCCTGCCCTTGTCACTATCCCAGCCACGGGTGTAAACTCCCACAACACTCGTTGAAACCGAAGCAGAGGAGTATCCATGGCAGGTGATAATCAGATTCTTCGACAGTGGAACCTCTTGCGGATGCTCCAGACCCGCGGCGAAGGGATTCCGCTTGCCGACCTCGCAAGCGAGGCTGGCGTTACTGAACGCACGATCCAGCGTGACTTTGAAATGTTGGCGAAGTTCGGTTTCCCGATTGAATTTGAGGAAGATGAGCATGGCAAGCGTTTCTGGCGGATGCCGTACAACTTTTTTTCATCAGGTGCGTTGGTACTGAGCTTGACGGAAGCAATTTCGTTGCACTTCGCCGACAAAGTTCTGAGCCCTCTTGGTGGAACCTATCTAGCCGAGGGGATCGGAACGGTTCTCAAGAAGGTGCGTAGCTTGGTCCCCGCCAAAGCGCTCGATTACTTCTCCGCCCTGGACGAGATGATCTATGTCCGAAGGACCGGTGTGTCGGATTATTCAGAGGCAGGGCCAATCATCCGTACCGTGATCGATGGATGCCGAGAATCCACGACACTTCGTTTGCGTTATAGAGCCCTGTGGCGCGGTGAAGAATACGTAACTAAATTTGATCCGTTTGGATTGGTTCTCTATGACGGCGACTTTTTTGTCGTCGGCTATTCACACCGATCGGGTGCGAGACGTATTCTCAAGGCCGCAAGAATTCTCGAAGCCACTACGTTGGACGAAAAATTCAAACGTCCCGAGAGCTTCCATCTGGAAGAACAGTTTCGAAGCAGTTTCGGGATCTTCCAAGCTGACGGAAAAGTTGCCGAAATCACCGTGCGGTTCATGGGGGTGGCTGCGGCATACGTCGAGGAACGAATCTGGCACGAAAGCCAACAACTCGCGTGGCAACCAGACGAAGAAACGCTATTCGACCAACCAGCTGACGATTCGGCGCTGATTGCGACTTTCCATCTTGCGGGTGTTGTCGAGTTTAAAAGATGGATCAAGGGGTTCGGCGATCAAGCGGAGATACTGAAACCGGTCTGGCTTCGTCAGGAATTGCGCGACGAACTGCGAGACGCGTTGCAAAGGTACGACGCATAGCCCCCCCCAATTGCGAGTCACAGACGCCCCCAAGCATCCTTCAGCCTTTCGTCATATCCGCGGAGGGTTACAGTTCCGGCTGGCGCTATGGATTCTGGGGCGAAAAGTTGATCGCGAACTCTGCCCAGTCGGCTAAGTCAACATCGCCGTCTCCTAGCCCCTCTTCGTCAAGATCGAAAACGCAAGCGCAAAAATCATTGATCTCAATGCCAACGCCCAGAAGGCATTGTTCAAACCCTGCCATGTCAGTTAGATCCACATCACCATCGAAGTCGCTATCCGGTACGCCGCACTCAGCGACTGGCACCGAAACACCTTCGAGCTGCCCCACCTTGTTCTCGCCAGGGGCAGCGCTGACTGACGTTGCACCTGAGACACCAATGTTCGATGGAATTGCGATAGGTGTGGGTGGCATCCTGTTTAGGCCTACAAATTCGAGTATCGCAACGACCGTTCCGTCAGGCGAGGCTTGTACCAGATTCCCCGGGAAGGCAAGCCCCGTGAGAATCACGTTTCCGTCTTCCGTGACGGTGTTTATCCCGTCCGGATCTTGCAGAAACCCGAGCACCATCCACGGCGCACCAGACACGGAAAAGGGTTCGATCGAAGCGAAAGCATCGCTGTCCCACGTAAGAATGACCGACATCGATGCAATGGGTTCGTCTGATTCGCTCGTACTTGTCGCGACGAGTTCCACGATGAACGGCTCGCCTACCCTTGCGAATGTCTCAGTTGATCGAAGAGAAAGTTCTACTTCAGCAACTGCCAAATTCGGCGCGACTAGAAACACGATTGCAAACAAGCCCCATCGACGAGCCGATGCTCTTATATTTTGCACTTCTGTTCTCCCTTTGCCCCGCGGACGACGAAGGTCCGCCGATCCCATCTGTTTCACTACCCAGCAACCACGAAGCGTGGCATCCGAACTTCATGCTATCTTCCCGACCCAAGACTGGCAGCAGGGTGTGCCGGTTTCCCGGCACACCCACGCCGCCAGTTCTAGCCAACTGTGGAGATGCTAACGTCCACGTCTGGAATTCGCCCGCCGAGCCTTAATGATGCTCGACTCTCTTGGACGCTCCATACTGCTCTTCATTACCGTTGACAACGAGTTCGGAAGACCATGGAGCGACTCGAACGCCTCCACGTCTAGCACATCGACAACTCCGTCAGAGTTGA
>JAJRUK010000231.1 GCA_024277835.1 Planctomycetota bacterium
ACGATGAGCTTGGCCCGCTTGACCTCTTTGCGAATGGTCGCGACGAGCTTGGCCAACCTCGACGCGTCTGTTCCAAATTCCAATCCATCAGTAACGTTCGGACACGATACGTTTAGCTCCAGCCCTGCAATGCAATCCACTTCATCGAGGCGGCGGCACACGGTCAAGTAATCCTCGACGCAGTGGCCGACGACATTGACGATGACGGGCGTCCCCATTGTCTTGATGAACGGGACGCGGTCGGTGATGAACTTTTCGAGGCCCATATTGGCAAGGCCTATCGCGTTGAGCATGCCGCCGCGCGTTTCGTAGATTCGCTCCGGGGGGTTGCCTTTTCTTGGTTCGGGCGAGATCGCTTTGGTCACGAACGCCCCCAATTTCGAGAGGTCCATGTGCTCCGCGTGCTCAGGTCCATAGCCACTAGTGCCCGAGGCGGTCATAACCGGGTTTTTCATCGGGATTCCGGCGAGGTCGATGGAGAGGTCCGGGGATTTTGACTCATTCGTGGTTGTTGCCATCAGGCGAAGGATGCGGGCGCGCGGGCGTGGTGTCAACAGAGGGGGGGATGCGGAGACATGCCCGCGCGGCCCTGATTGGGGTGGCGTGGACGGTGGGGGAGCGTCGGATACAATTCTTTCGGTTGCTATTAAGAGGAACGGGCCATGGCTAACAAATCTGAGAAATGCGACAACCTGGCGATCTTTCCGGGCATGTTTGATCCGGTAACGCACGGGCACCTCGATATTATTCAGCGAGCGAGCCATTTGTACGATCGCTTGATCGTGGCAGTGGGGCATAACCCAGTGAAGGCCGAGGTCTTCACGGCGGACGAGCGCAAGGGGATGCTCAAGACGCATACAAGTGACCTTGGGAATGTTACGGTTGAGACGTATGCGGGATTGACGGTTGAATATGCCCGGACGGTCGGCGCGAAGGTGATCTTGCGGGGGATTCGGGATAATGTTGATCTTCACGACGAGCTTGAAATCGCCGCAGCCAATAAGATCATGGGAGATATTGAGACGGTGTTTCTGATGACGAGCGGTCAGCATGTGCTGACGTCCAGCACGTTGATTCGCCAGATTGTTGAGATCGGGCATTACGATCTTGAGCGCGTGGCCCGGTTGGTCCCGCTTGATATTGCTCGGGCGCTTGCGGAGAGACTAGGGAGTACTCGGGGCGGGTAGCACGGGGTGGGTAGCAATCTCGGGGGGCGGTTGCCGAAAACGCTTATGCGTCTTCGGTGAGTTCTGCCAGGATTTCTACTTCTACAGCAGCGCCCAGCGGCAGTTCTGCCACACCTACGGCGGCTCTTGCGTGCCGGCCCCTGTCACCGAAAATTTTCGCCAGGATGTCGCTTGCCCCGTTGGCAATCGTTGGCTGCGCGGTGAAGCCCTCGCTACTTCCGACGTAAACACAAACGCGGACGATCTGGGAAATGTTATCAACGCCGCCTGCGACCTTGGCGATGGCGGCGATTCCGTTGATCGCGGCGATCTCAGCGTCCTTCTTCGCGTCTTCCTGCGAGACGGTCGCCGGGACTTTGCCAGCGTGCAGGAGCTTCCCGTCCTTGAAAGCAAGTTGACCACTGCACATGGCGAGCTTGCCCGTGCGAATCGCGGGGACATAGCTTCCGACGGGCGCTGCGGGGTCGGGGAGAGTGATCCCCAGTTCGGCGAGTCGGCTACTTGGTGTCATCAGTTGGCTCCTCTTGGCTGGTTGTTTCGATCACGGCGCTTTCGGAAGAGTCGGCGATTGGCATGTTCGCGACTTCGACGTCAACGACATGCAAGTTCTCCACGATATCGCCGTCGGATGGGTCGTCATCAAGCCCATCTTCTTGCGCAGGTATTTCAACGTCTTCGATTGGCATGGATCGCTCTTCGATGAGTTCCGCCTCGTCAGCGAGCTGCGCTTCTTCTGCCTCGGTCAAGCTCTCAGCCTCTTCGCCCAGCGGTGTCGGGTCGAGTAGTTTGATGTGGATATCGCCGACCGCGAGTGGTTGCGTCGCCTTGACTCGCCAGCGCCGAATAAGTTCCAGCAGTGCGAGGAACAACCCGATCATTTCGGCGCGGTCGCGACCCAGGAAGATTTCCTCGAAACGTTGCTCTCCCCCGGCGCGCTGGAGCGAGTCGATCATATCGGCGGCGTGCAATCGGATGGGAGTATCATCTACGGAGACCTTGTGGACGGCACCTGCTTTGCCGATTTTCGCAAGGATTTTGTTGAACGCTTCGAAGAGATTCCAGATGTCGATGTTGTCGAGCGAGATGTCGTTGGGGTCGTGCGGCGGCAGGGCTGGCGAGCGTGCGTGCTTGAGCGCGTGTTCTTTCGCTGACTCATCGAGCGAGCGGGCGGCGTCCTTGAATTTCTTGTATTCCAGGAGTTGTCGGATCAACTCGGAGCGAGGGTCGATCATCTCCTCATCGTCTTCTTCGACCGGCGGACGCGGGAGAAGCGTTCGCGATTTAATCTCCATCAGCGTCGCAGCAAGGACCAGAAATTCGCTGACGACTTCGGGGTTGATCTCCTTGAGCATATCGACGTAGTCGATGTACTGCTGCGTGATGCGCGAGATGGGGATGTCGTAAATATCGACCTCGTCCCGCTTGATGAGAAAAAGCAGCAGGTCCATCGGGCCAGTGTAGACGTCAAGCGCGACGCGGTAGCGCGGATCACGATTGGGATCGCGGTCGCGGTCGGGGGCGGGTGTTGCGTTTGAGTCTGTCACGCGTGTGTTCCTTTGCCGGCGATGAGTCCGCAGGCGCTGCGGACGTCTTCCATAACTTCGCGTGCGACGTCTCTGGCGCTTTTCCCCGCGGCGGTCAGGACATCTTCAAGATAATCGGGGTCAGCTTCGAGCTTCGTGCGGCGCTCGCGGGCGGGTGCGAGAAGGCGCTCAGTCACTTCCAGGAGTGCTTTCTTCGCATCGCCGTAACCCATACCGCCAGCCACATATTTTTCGCGAAGGGCAGCGGTCTCATCTGGTGTTGCGAGCAATTTGTAAAGCGCGAAGACGCTACAACTGTCGGGGTCTTTCGGGTCTTCGACCGGGGTTGAGTCGGTCTTGATACTCATGACGCGTTTCTTCGTTGCCTTGGGCGTGTCGAACAGGTCGATCGCGTTGCCGTAGCTCTTGGACATCTTTTGCCCATCGATGCCGGGGACGATTCTCGCTTCGTTGAGCTTGGCCTCGGGGCGTTTGAGAACTTCCTTGCCAAACGTCTCGTTGAAGTGGGTGGCCATGTCTTGGGTCATCTCGATGTGCTGAACCTGGTCCTTACCGACCGGAACGAGGTCGCTGCGGTAAATCAAAATGTCCGCAGCCATGAGTAGCGGGTACGAAAACAGGCCCATCGACGCGGGGATGTTTCTAGCGACTTTGTCCTTGTAGGACGTGGCGCGTTCGAGGAGTCCCTTTCCCGTGACGGTCGAAAGTATCCAAGCAAGTTCTGTGACTTCGGGGACGTCTGTTTGTCGGAAGATTTTCGCTTTTTCAGGATCAAGGCCCAGTGCGAGGTAATCGAGTGCGACGTCGCGCGTGTATTTTTCGAGAAGGGCGGCGTCCTGGACCGTTGTGAGCGAGTGCAAGTTCGCGATGAAAAAGAAGCAGTCGTTCGCCTCCTGCAACTCGATGTGCTGGCTCATCGCGCCGAGGTAGTTGCCCAGGTGCAGTTGTCCGCTTGGTTGTATGCCCGAAAGTACCCGCACGCCTGTTCTCCAAAAAAAGCAGCGTCGCGATTTGGCCGGTCATTGTCAAGCGCGGGCCGGTGGAAATTGGCGTTGTGACGCGGTGTGAAAACCAGGCGTGGACCCGTTTCGACCTGTCGTTCATGCGATTTGATCGTTCGTATAACGTCTTGACCTTTGGCTGATAACGGAGGAAACTACCGCCGTCTCTTGTGGAGCGTGTCATGGATTTTACGGCCATCAAACTGCTTATTCTCGACGTTGACGGTGTCCTCACCGACGGCAAGATTTCTGCCACCCCGACCACTACACCGTCCACTACACCGGCAACCGCAGACTCTCCGACAGCTACGCGCGGCGACAGCGATGGAAAGAGGTTCCATGTGCGGGATGGGTTTGCGATTAAGGTTTGGCGCGAGTGTGGTGGGCGCGTAGCGATTCTGTCGGGGCGGGCGAGTGCGGATGTCGCAGACCGCGCCGCGGAGCTGGGGATAGAGTTCGTTCGCATGGGCCAGGCGAAAAAGATGCCCGCGTACGAGGAGATTTGTCGAGAAGCGTCGTGTGCGGATTCGGAGGTCGCGTATATTGGCGACGATATGCCCGATCTTGGTCCCATGGCGCGGTGTGCGCTCGGAATTGCGGTTGGGGACGCCGCCGGTTCGGTGAAACGCGTTGCGAAATATGTCACAAGTCGTCGTGGGGGTGATGGGGCGGTTGCAGAAGCGATAGAATGGATTCTTCGCAAGCAAGGTCGGTGGCCTCTGGAGCAAGCGTCGAGCGTATGACAAATCTTTCTTGTACTGACAGGATGACGTCGGGCGATCGCGGCTCGCGGCGTCGGGGCAGTGGACTCTTGCGCGGTGTTGTGGTTGCGGCTGCGACGCTGGCGATCTTGTTGGTCTGCTTCTCGATGTACGAGTTTAGCGAGTCGGATCGGGTCGCTGAGAAGGAGGTTCCGCGCGAGCGACTTCCGAATTTGCCGACGGAGCTTTCCGAGGATGAGATTGACCAGCTTGCGACCGGTGAGGGCGGTGTTGAGGTCGGGACGGCGAAGCTCGGGAAAGCTCAAGAGATTAGCATTTCGATTTACGCGCGCGAGGGCACGCGGGCAGCCCTTGAGATTACGGTGTCGGACTGGATTCCTCGGGATGGTTCGGATCACGAATTCACGCTACGCGACCCGGACATCCGGATGCGCACGAATGACGGCAACGA
>JAJRUK010000232.1 GCA_024277835.1 Planctomycetota bacterium
GCCGCGCTTGGCTTGTGCCACCCCCCGCTGGGGTGCGCCCGATAATTTAGCATAGGCTGTAAATAGCGCCAAGGCCAATGGGATTTATCGACGGTTCCGCGACCTGTGTCGAACGAGACGACAAAACATGACATTTTGAACGCGATGGCGTCTCTCGTGGCTGGAAAGGCGGGTCTAATTGCTTCCACAGAGGGGGTCAGCCTCGTTGCCAGTGCCACTGAAACACCGCTGAAGGGCGGCAATATCAGCGAGATCGACAGTCCCGTCGCCGCCGATGTCGATGTGCTCGCAGTCGGGTCCGAGCAGGCCCGCCCGTGGCCCGGTCTGGCAGGCGACGAGGTCGGCAAGGTCGCCCTCATCCACGAATAGGTCCAGGTTGAAATCTCCGGCGGCGAAGGGGATCGGGTCCGAAACGGTGAGGAAACTTGTCCCTGTAATAAACGGTTCGATCGTGATGTTACGATTCCAGAAGAAGTTCATGCCGAGAATGCCATCCAAAACTCCGCTTCCGTCTGGGGACGGCAGATCGATGACGATGAACGGCGCGCGAGAGAACTCCATTGCACCGCCGAAAGCATTGATTTTGACAAAGTCGATGTAGTAACCAGGAACGTCGGACACAAGCCCACCCACGCCACAGACATCAACGACGAAATCCGGCGTGAGCGAAAGACTCAGCGCTGCGGCGGTTGCGGTGCTGATGATGGAGGCTTGTGACCCCGTATCAACCAACATACGGAATGGCTGGACGATGTTCGTGGGCGTTGGTTCCCCTTCGAGAAGAAAGAGACTCGCAAAAAACCAGGAACCAGTCGGCTGAGCAAAAGCAGCAATAGAAAGCTGCGTTGGGAAGGCCGGCGAATCGGGGTTATCAAAATCAAAGAGGTTTGGCGAATAGGACGCCGTGGTCACGACGGGCGACGCACCATTCAGATCCAACGCAATCCAACGCGGATGGTCGGGCAGCGGGTCGAAAATTGAGAGTAGTTCAACCGTGGGTCCGGTGTACGTCTTTCCATCGTGAACGAGCGTCTGGGGTCTATCCACCGACACAAACGTATTGCGAAATGCGATAAACGCCGTACCAAGTAGGGCTGTCACCGCCTCTTCGCCGCCGCACGAAACAGCTGGCATCGCAAGCGCTGCCACGTTCGTATGCCCGGCCGTTTGACTCAGATCAAGAACGCCATTCTCGTCGATCGCGTCGAACCCCGCAGCGAAGAATCCGATGGGAAACGTAACGCGACTATCAACGAAATTCTCGCCGACACCGCCAATCGGAATGATGTTCTCCGTCAACACATTCCCTGTCAGTCCGAGCTTGTCCGCAGCGTTTCCGGCGACCACGTTGACACCCGCGCCGCTATCGAGAACGCCAATGACGTAGTCGATCGATGCGTTCCCGGTGAGAGGATTGCCCGAATAACTGCTGCGAAGGGAATGCTCCCAGTCGTCGGCGGAGACAGGTTTGCGCTCGTCCGAGGTTGTGATCGCAATCAAGGGCACCCACCCACCGAGACGAGGCCGAGGGAACGGGTATTCGTTAGGCGCGATGGCGATAGCGCCGGTTGTAGCTGCGCTGCCGGAGACGAGATTCGTCGTTTTCTTTACGGAAACGATCGAGCCGAAGCGTCCAAGATTGAGCGATGTTTTTCGCGATGGGGGCGTTGGGGTTTCGGCCAGCGCTGCAGATGTCAGTCCGGCGAATAGAATGACAGCGAGCGCAGGTACGCACCTCTTGAAGTAGCGTTGGGTTGACGACACAAGCACTCCCCCTTCTCGAACCATTTTGACGTGCGGAAACCGCCGCCGAAACATGCACCGACCGCCAATGAATTATTCGCTCGTTGGGATCGATAATCAAGCGAGACCGCGCGACCCGAAGGGGCTATCTACGGCTTTGAGCGGCGGCGAGTGAGGGCAAAGACACCGCCCAGACCGAGAAGAAGAGCCGTCGCCGGTTCCGGGACGACCCGGACCCTACCGACACCCGAAATGGGTTCTTCGTCGAAGGGCGTGCTAATCGCGCTGAAACCGGTGTCGCGATTGGGATCGATCACAACGGTGTAGTCGCCGGGCGCGAGACCAGTGACATCAACGGTGAGTGTGCCGAGAATCTCGTCGATCGGAACGGATGATTCAGTGACGGAAAATCCAATCTTGAGATCCGACGGATAGAAACCGGGCACCGTCGGGGCGTTGCAAACTCCGCCGGGGCAAATCGCAGAAATACCGGGTGACCACTCCCACGAGGTAAGCGAAAGATCATCAGACCCGATGACCGCCGTGAACGCGATATACGTCGGCGTGGTCGCGTCAGTAATACGCAGATCGAACGTCGTGGACGTACTAACAGCAGGATCGACAATCCGCAGCGTCGGATCGAAACCGATTGTCCCTGCTGCGGCAGTCGATGCCACGATCGCGAATATAAGAATGGACAGACACTTCAAAATCCCAACTCCTCAGCTCATGCGAGCGCAGCCTTCGTGACCACCGCCTCGCACGACCCTCCCATCACCCGACGGTGGCGATGATACGCGATTCTGCCCGAATTCACAAGGCTTGCCGCCTGACCATTTCTCGTCCCAGGCCGCGAAACCGGCCTTGGGCTGTTGTTATCGGCGGTTCTTTTTGTCGTTCAGCTTCCAGTCGTAGTCTAGCCACCTTACTTTGAGTTTTTTTTCCTTTTTGAGGCGCGTTTTGAGGGGGGGGGAGTAGCGGGCGGCGAAATCTTGGGGTGTGCCTGCGACTTGGGCGAAGTCCGAGCCGTACCACTTGTAGAGCTTGGTCAGGTGGACCTCGCTCGCGCCGGGTTGATAGCGGAACCAGCGGTCGTGCGAGTGAATGTAACGCGTTTGGTCGTCCAACTGCGCTTCGAGTCGGTCGGCCGCGTATGCTTCGTTTCTCAGCTTGGGGCAACCAATAGCCGCACATACAAGGGCGAAATGGATACGCGGCTCTGAGAATTTGGGTCTGATCTGCTCGTGCTCGATTTGATTCAAGCTGAGCGTCATCGTGCCGATGCGCCAGCGAACCGCGTTCCAGCGCTTTGTAGCGGGGATATCCTTGATTGAGTCGAGCGGATCGTTGTCGAGGATGAGGCGGATTGTGAATGCGTTATACGCGTTTATGAGGAAAGCCAGCTTCTCGTTGCGACCGAAATCGTTGAACGAAGCGCCTCCAATCGCCGTGATATAAGCGTCAAGTGACGCTGATTGAGCCTTGAAACCCTCATAGTCGACCCAGCCATCGCAATCTACGTATTTTCTCAGAAGCGCGTCGAATTTTCCGTGGTCAAAGTGTGGGCCGTCGGGTTTGGGTTGATACGTTTCTTTGAGCGTCACGGCGACCGGGCCAAAAAGGTTTTGCAGCGCGCCGCGATTCTGATACGTGCCGGCGGCGGCGGATATCGTCGCGATGGCGGCGAAGGCGAGAATTGTCGTTGCCCAGGGCCAGCCGGTGGCACGATTCGATTGGGATTCTTCGGACGTCTTGTTGGTCATTTCTTGCTCCTCGATCTGAGTGCGTTCTTTGAGCGCCTTCTTGGATAATTTGGCAACATACACGGAGACCGCGACCGTCGCCACAAGTCCCACACCCATCAGTGCCCATTCCGCGGGCGTTTTTCCCTGCTTGGCACCGGCGGCGGAGCGGATGCCTTCGGTCGAGATGTGCCCAAGGTAGACGTACATGAACGTGCCCGGCAGCATGAAAACCCAGCTCGACAAAACGTAGGGCCAAAAGCGGATCGCCGTCAGGCCAAAGAGGTAGTTGCCGAGGCTAAACGGCATCGCCGGCGAGAGCCTGAGCATCGCGATGATCTTCCAGCCGCCTTGGCCGATCGCGCCGTCGATCGCCTGAAACTTTGGGAATCGTTGCGCTTGGCGTGCGACTTTGTCGCGAGCGACGTATCGGGCGATCAGAAACGCGAGGGCGGCCGCCGTCGTCGAAGCGAGCGACACCGTGACCGTTCCCCAGCCGAGTCCGAACAGCGCCGCGGCCGCGAGCGTCATGGCTGACCCGGGTACGAAGAGCAGGGCTGCGATGATGTAGGCGAGTCCGTATGCGATCGGACCGTAGGGGCCCAGGTCGTCGACCTTTGTTTTGAGAAGATCGATCGCCCGGTCGACGGGTAGCGCTCTTACGATGATGAACAGCGCGACAACGATCGCGAGGATGGATAGCGTTCTGATGATTGCAGAGCGTCTTTGGATCGCGGCGGATAGGCCCGTCGCTTTGGCGGATGAGTCTTGTTCGCTCGTTGAAGGTGGAGAAGGTCGGTTGTTCACGGTTGTTGATGTTGAAGTCATGCGATCGTTTCCAGTCGGGAGGCTGCCGTGGGCGCGGCGGTCTCGTGCAATGGCACCCCGGGTGACATGATAACGAGGTTCGGTGATGCCCGCACGCCTATGATTCTATTCCGAGGGCGAAGTGGATCATGCAATGGAAGAGTGCGGTCTTGTAAGCGACATTGAAAGGGCAGGCGGACTGAACCGCAGAAAACGCATAGAAAAACCGCCGGAGTGCGATAAGCCACTCCGGCGGTGATTGTTATTATGGGTTCGCGGGTTCTGTTTAGTGACCCGTCGGTTTTGACGGGAGACCGCCCTGACCAGCGTTTGCGAGGCCAACGTCGGCGGCGGTGCGGAAGCCGTTACCATCGATGTCGAAGCGGGAATCGTCAGCAACTGCACCGACCGGGCTTGCGTTGACGAGACCGACGTCAGCGGGGGTCACAAAGCGGTTGCCATCTGCGTCACCGACCTGAACGACGAACTGAAGCTCGAAGTCGCCAATACCATCACAGGGCGTTGTATTGCGGATGGCGTACCACGTGCGGTGAGCCAGCGTACCTGCGGTGTCTTGAATGCGAAGGGTGCTGCCTTCCAACGTCATGTCGAACGACGCGGAAAGGTCCGGCCCGTACAGGCCGCCGTCGAGAAGCTCTTGAATAACGTAGTCACCACTGGAAACGGCTGCGACCGTACCGCCAAAGTCGATGCGGACGATGTTCTTCGCGGTTCGCCACAAGCTCTGCTGATCGGCAGGTGTACTTGCGACCATACCGTTGTCCGCCGGACAGGCGTCAGCAACTTCGATCGTCAGATTGCCGATCGTACCAACGCCAGCCGCTTCGGTTACCCAGAAGACATCGCCGGTTTCGCCGTCTGCGATGACATTGGCGAAAAGCTCGGAAAGTTGAAGCTCGTAGGTGCCAACACCCGCGGGCGCGGTGAGCGAGCCAGTCGCGAGAATGGCCGTGCCACATCCGGCGGGCTGAGCGATACCGGTAATGACCGTACCAATTGGGAAGGCCGCGTTGGCGACGGTATTCTTGATCGTGTTTTGACCACCACCGACCTGAATCAGATCGTCGCCAATGAGCGTGCCACCAAAACCGTCGGGATTGGTGATACCATCTGGTTTGTCAAAGTTTGGCATCGGGTTGAGGCAATCCGCTGCCCCGGCAGGAACCGCGACTGTATCTGCTGCGAGAGCGCCACCGGTGAAGTGGAGGTTGTACCCCGCGAGCGCGAGACCTTCGTTGAGGTCGTCGGAGAGGTCGCCGGTGATGTAGAACTCGACGAGGTCGCCGGGGGCAACTGTGATTGTGTTCGTGTCATTGGAAGTCGCCTTGACGCTGACGTTGAGGTCGGTCGCTGAGGCGAACGAAGCCATCATGGCGACGGCGAGCGAAGCTGTAAGAACGCGTTTCATAGTACCTACTCCAAAAGTAGAAGCCAAAAGTTTCAAGCTGCAGGGTTTGACCTGCGTTAATCTCTAAACACTGTGGACCGCCCGCCCGCGCGGATCGGCCACACTATCATAGTCGTGGGTGACCATGCATGGCGCGAAGAAAGTTGGAAAAATGGGGACCGAAAACAAGCCGCAATATGCGACCCGCACAAAAGAAAACCGGGTCCGAGACGTTGGTCTCGAACCCGGTCAATATCACTATGTGATGTCGCGGCTAGCGATCGCCGCTACTATTGTCCCGCGCGGTGTCGTAGCGGCTCACGAAGAAACCACCACGCAGCGCGCCAACCCGCATAAGGCCAGGTGGGCGTCTTTAACCCCGCCGCAAGAACTAGGCGTTGCTGCGACGACGACGAAGCGCCGTTGCGAGACCGCCGATACCAAGCAAAGCCAAGGTTGCCGGCTCAGGGACGACGTTGATCGTCGTGCTGCCGAACA
>JAJRUK010000233.1 GCA_024277835.1 Planctomycetota bacterium
CGATCGAAGGGGGCGCGAAAGCGAACGTCTCCGAAGATCGGATGGTGGGGCACTATTGGTTGCGCGCACCTGAGCTTGCACCCAATGACGCGATTCGCACCGACATCAAGAGCGCGATCAACGCAATCAAGGCGTTCGCCTCAGGTGTTCATGAGGGTTCGATCAAACCGCAGCGGGGCGATGGGTTTTACGTCGCCCTTGTCGTCGGAATTGGCGGTTCCGCGCTTGGGCCACAACTTCTCTCGGATGCGCTGGGTTCTCTCGATGACCAGATGATTCTTCGGTTTATCGACAACACGGACCCCGACGGAATCGATCGGATTCTCGGTGAGCTTGACGAATCGATCGCCGAGACTCTGACGCTTGTCGTTTCGAAGTCCGGCGGTACAAAAGAAACCCGAAACGCGATGCTCGAAGTTGCTGAGGCGTACAAGCGGTCCGGGCTGGATTTTGCAAAGCACGCCGTCGCTGTCACCGCGAGCGACAGCACTCTACACAGGCAAGCCACCGGCGAAAACTGGCTGGCGACGTTCCCCATGTGGGATTGGGTCGGCGGTCGTACGTCGGTTATGTCTTCTGTAGGTCTTTTACCTGCGGCGCTGCAAGGGATTGATATAGATGCGTTTCTTGCTGGCGCGCGTGAGTGCGATGCGTTAACGCGGTCGCATGACACTCGCAAGAACCCTGCTTCGCTACTTGCACTGATGTGGTACTTCTCGGGCGACGGTTGCGGGTCGAAGGACATGGTTGTTCTCCCATACAAGGACCGGCTGTCTCTGTTTGCGCGATACTTGCAGCAGCTTGTGATGGAGTCGGTGGGAAAGAAGGAGGATCGGACGGGGAAAGTTGTTCATCAAGGGCTGACCGTGTACGGCAACAAGGGTAGCACGGATCAGCACGCATTCGTGCAGCAACTTCGCGATGGTCGGGATGATTTCTTCGTGACGTTTATCGATGTGTTGCAGGATCGTCAGAGCGATGCGATCGACGTGGAAAAAGGCCTCACGACGGGCGACTATCTGCACGGATTCCTTTACGGTATCCGCGACGCTCTTTGCGAAAGTGGTCGCGACACGATGACGATCACGCTTGATGGCATTGACGCGCGTTCGCTGGGCTGCCTGATCGCATTATTCGAGAGGGCGGTCGGACTGTATGCCGAGTTGATCAACGTGAATGCCTACGATCAACCAGGCGTCGAAGCGGGCAAGAAGGCGGCGACTGCGATTCTCGATATCAAAAAGAAGATGCGCGCCGTTCTGGAACAAGGCGCGGACGACGAGCCAACGCCCGAGGAAATCGCCGAAAAGATCGGTCACCCCAATGACGTCGAGCTTGTTCACCACCTGATGAAGACGATCGCTCCGTCGTAACGGTGGCGGATCGATTTATTTGCTTATATCAAAGGCAACGATGCGCGTGAGGTTCCGTGCGTAGAGCTTCCCGTCGTTGATCACCGGTACTGACCAACATTTCCCGGTCAGAAGCTCAATCTTGGCGGTCGGTTTAAATTCTTTTTCGCTGACCGGGGCGACCTGGAGCTTGCCGCCTTGGGTCAGCAGGTACAAGTGTTGATCTGCAAGCACAAAGGTTCCGTGTTTGATCCGCGGAACGTTCCAGCGCCGCTGCCCGGTCATGAAGTCAACGCATTTGAGCGACTTTTGATCGCTTGTGTACAGGTTGCCTTCGTGCAGGATGCACGATTGAAATTTATTCAGAAGCACCTTGCTCGACCACACCGGCTCCGCCGTCAGTTTGTCGCCGCTGGGTGTCAGGCGCATCACGCCAGCACCGGTTCGATACCCGGAACTCAGGAACAGGTACCCATCGTGGAAGATCGGGCTTGACGCGTTGACCTCCCAGTCTGTCTTCCACTCTGTCCGCCACGCTTCTCGACCGGTCTTCGCCTCGACGATAATCGCAGCGTTGCCCATGAAACCGACGATGTATCGCTTCCCGTCGAGCGTGAAGGGGTAGGGCGTTGCATAGCCCACCGGGTCTTTGCCCGTTTGCCAGACCTTTTCACCGGTGTCTTTCTTAAACGCCACAAGCGATCCGCCACTGCCCCCGGCAGACGCAATGGCAAGGTTGCCCTCGATCAAAATCGAACCGCTGTACGCCCACATCGGTTTTGCGTTGAACTGCGCCGTCCAAAGACTGCGACCTGTCTTTGCGTCGGCGCAAAGCAGCCTTCCGTTTGCACCGAGGACATAAACACGTCCGTCATCAACCGTTGGTGTTGCGCGTGTCCCGTCTCCGAACTCGTTGCGGAACTCCTTTTCAAAGGCGTTTTCCCAGACGACTGTTCCCTTGTTCGCATCGAGGCAGTAAAGAACCTGCTTCCCGTCTTTGAGTCCGCAAGTGTACAGGCGATCGCCGACGACGGAGAATGAGCTGAACGCGGCCCCGACTTCACGCTCCCAGATCGGCCTGAGTGAGGTGTTCCACTGCGTCTTCAAGCCGGTCTCGTGGCTGATCCCGTCGTGGTTGGCACCGCGAAAGTTCGGCCAATCTGCAGAGCACGCTTGCGTGATGGCGAGCAGACCGATAACTGTCTTCGTTAGCACGGTTGGAAATGACGTCATGGTGGATCTCCTTTTCTTGATCGCCCGGAATTTACGCGAACTGGCGGGGGCTGTAATGGTAGATGAACGTCCCGGGTGTGTACAGTCGTGTCCGGTAACAACACGCACCAGAGCGAATTCCACGCTTCAGTGATACCCGCTCGCGTATTTTCCGATAATCGAACTGAGTTGTGGCGGGGTTTAGCGACGGGCCACTCGCACGTGTTCCCGCATGCAACGATTTGGAGTGTCGGACCGATGACTGCGAAAATTCTTCTCGTCGATGATGCCGGACTAGCGGTCGCGATGCACCGCCGTGCGCTCAAAGAATTCGGCCCTGAGTGCTTCATCGCACGCAATGGCGAGGAGGGGCTTGCCATGTACCGCGAGCACAAGCCCGACATCGTCATCTGCGACCTGCTGATGCCCAAGATGGACGGGTATCAGTTCCTCGAACAACTCAAGACCATCGATCCCGATCATTGCACCATCATCGTGACCTCCGACATGCAAAACGAAACGAAGGGCCACGTCTTGAAGCTGGGTGCGAAAGCGATTCTGAACAAGCCATACCGACCGGAGCAACTCGCCGAGCTGGTCCGCAACCTTCTACCGCATACCGTAGAGGACTAAGCCAGAATGTTGATGAACCCAGAGCAGCGGGCGGTTCTGTCGGAGATCATTGCCATTAGCGCGGGCAAGGCGACCGAGAGACTGCGCGACATTGCAACGCGAGAAACTCATTTAACCAAGCCAACGGTATCGGTCATGACGCCGAACCAGGCGAATGATGAAATCGCAACGGGCGCAGCCGGTTGGGGATGCTCCGTCAAGATCGAATTCAAAGGCGCAATCAGCGGAACCGCAAGCGTTCTGTTCAACACCGACGAAGCATCGAACCTGGCAACGGAATTCGCTACGGCGTACGACCTGCCTGAATGCGACGAGGCAGATACCCTCACCGAGTTCGCCAACATCCTGCTCAACATCTATCTCGGTTCGCTCTCGAATGCTCTTGGAACCAACCTCACCTATCAGCCACCGGTGTTCGACAAAAACCTTCAGGCGGGATTATATCTGCCAGAGGGGGCACGGGGCGACGAGACCGTCATCCTCGGAATTTCAACGAGTCTGCTTCTGGAGAGTCAAGCCCTACAAGCGTCGCTCGTTGTTCTTCTGGGCGTTCCTTCGATTGTCTTGCTAAGTGCCGTTGCTGATCGCTGCGCGGTTGCCGGAACGGTTCGGTCGTGACGACCGCGGATTGATGGAAAGGTCTCACTCGACAGCACCCTCGCGACCGCTCGGAAGCGATTCGGTGTGCTCTCGCTGAAAAACAAACGGCGATTGCGTTAGCAGAAAAGGTCTATGTTGCGAAACGCTCACCAGAAGCGCAACCGCAAGAAAGTTGCATAGCAAACTGCTGCCGCCGTACGACACGAAGGGCAGGGTCATCCCCGTAATTGGCAGCAATCCAACCGACATGCCCACGTTAATCACCGCCTGCGTCGAAATCAGCGTGACGACGCCTACCGCCACCAGTCGTGCAAAAGGCTCCAGCGTGCCCGATGCGATTCGCACGCCTGCCAGCGCGATGGCCAAATAGCACGCCAGGACGATCAGGCAACCAATCAACCCCCACTGATGTCCGATCATTGCAAGAACGAAGTCGTTGTGGCGGTCTGGCAGGAGGTTGTTGGCGGCGTAGATTCCGTGACCCCAACCGTTCCCGATGATTCCGCCGCTGCCCAGTGCGTTTTTCGAATGAACCAGTTGATAACCCGAGCTACCAGCCCATTCGAGTGCCTGGCGCTTCGTAGCGACGGATGTATATGTTTCTGGATCCTGAACCACAGCGCGTCGCAAACTGTCGGATTGCAGCAGAACCGATGTTACGCGAAGTCGCTGATATTCATGGGCATGCTCCCAGGCGAATGGTGCAGCTCCGAGGCCGACGACCGCGATCAGCGCAAGATGCCAGACACGAGCACCGGCTGCGAAGAGCATTACAAAGAGCAGTGGCAGCAGGAGAAGCGCGGTCCCGAGGTCGGGTTCTAACAGGATGAGAACAAGCGGTACGATCGATACGGCGAATGGAACAAGAAGTCCCGAGAAGCGAACGTAATTCTTGCGATACCGAAGATACCACGCGAGTGAAAGGACGAACGCGACCTTTAGAAACTCAGACGGTTGAAACAAAAAACCCGGAAGCTTGATCCATCGATAGGCGCCGTTGCGAGGCGCAGTCAAACCCCCAAAGCTCGTATGAAACAACTTCGCGAACAGTAGAGGAACGAGTGCAATAATCGCAATCACGAACAGCACGTACGCAAAGCGCCCGACATTTTGATATCCCAGTCGAATCACGCACGTCGCGAGGATCAAGCTGACGAACACGCGGACCAATTGGCGCACGGCGTTTGCGGGTCCGTCGTGACCGGCGACATAGTGCGTATCCGTCACATAAATCGAACCAACGCCGACAAGCGTAAGAATCCCCACCGATACGGCGATCGTCCAGCCCGCGGGCGTCAGACTCAGCGAACCCGGTTTCATTGGGACGTGACCCCCGCCGAGGTTGGTTGCGCGCGCAGGCTTGGTCCAAACGTATCCAGCAGAACATCCGAGACGCTCTTTGCCAAGGGGCCACTCGTTTGACCGCCGCTGCCGCCGAACTCGACCAGAATCGAAAACGCGATCGTCGGTTCGATTGAAAAGTCAGGCGTTCCATCGGCCCGCACTCGCTGAAGATAACCGCCAAGCCAGGCATGACTGTGCTTGCTGCCATGTTTCGGCGGACCGACGGGCCAGCGCTGGGCGACCTCGACGCGATCCAATGCAAACGTCGCTCCCGGATGCTCGCGCGAAAATCGTTCGATGGCAGGTTTTTTCGCGCCCGCCCGAACGATCGCGACATCTTCCGTACCGTCTGTCTTCGTGTACGGAAACTGATACGCGGTAGGCCAGGGGTCTGCCGTTGCGCTACCGGTCTTTCCGCAAAGCACATAACCGTCGCGTTCATAATGCGCGAAACGATAGGCGGTTCCCCTCGGATCGTTTGTGACGCCATAGATGCCCTTGCGGATCGCGGTCCACTGCTCCCGCGTCGCGGGCAGCGTCCATTCCGGCGTTGTCTCGCCGCCGCTGACGAGAGTGAGCGGTCGCCATCGTCCGCTCGCATACGTCGCAAAGACGTTGGCAACTTGCACTGGTGTTAGCGAGACCTCGCCTTGACCGATCGCAAAGTGACGGGCCTTACCCGGCGTGACAGATATATTTCTGTTCGCCAAAAGCCAGCTCGCCGTCGGGTTGATCCCGTTGTTTTCCTCGCGCAGACCAATTCCCGTCGGGCGGCCGATCCCGGCCATGTCGTACGTTACGCAGAGTCGATCGACCCCGACCTTTTGACCAAGGCGATACATTAAGATGTTGCAACTTCCCGTGAGGGCCGCGACAACGTCGATGTTTCCATGCGCTTTTCGCTGATTTGTACCCTGCAACTGCCAGCATCGCCACGCGTTGCGAACATTGTCAAACATATACCCCGTACAGACTTCGTGGGTATCGAGTGTGATCGCGCCGTTGATGAGTCCGGACAGGCACGCAAGAGGCTTGAGCGTGGACCCAGGCGCATACCGAGAAGAAACCGCCCGAAAGCGAAGCGGCAGACGATCCGTATCGTCGCGAAGCGTCGCATAGTCCTCGCGAAAGCGGGCAGGGTCGTATCCGGGATAAGAGACGAGGGCTAAGACCTCTCGCGAGGCGACATCCAGCACAACAATCGCGCCGCCCGAAGCGTGTGGGTACGCTTGAACCGTTTCGCCCAGCAATTCGTAAAGATGTCGCTGCAACTCCGCGTGAATCGTCAAGCGAGCCGGCGAGCCGTTTTGTGCTTCGACCTCCTCAATAATCCGACCATCGCGATCGCGCGTAAGCTGACCTCGCCGCCCGCGAACTTGCCGCTCCGTCAGGTACTCCGCCCCCGTAATGCCCACCTGCTCACCGGCGACATACCTCGCAAACGGATTGTCCGCCTCGGGATCATTCTCGACCGTCTCCGCATCCACTCTGCCCAATCGACCCAGCACATGCGCAAACGCTTCGTTATTCGGAGCGATTCGGCGAACGGACGCCGGTTCAACATGAAGCCAGGGAAACCGATCCGCAAGCTCGCGCGCGCGAATCTGCTGCTCGTGCGTGAGGGCTGCGAGGATTGTGTGCGACCGCATCTCCTCGGCGACGGGTGCGTCGAATCCTCTTCGCCGTGCGACAGCTTGCCGAACGCGCGTGACCTGTTGAAAAATGTCCACACCGCGCCGACGAAGCTCGTCCGGATGAATCACGCGATGGACCGACGCAAAGGCCGCCATCTCCGCCCACATCCTGTCCAGCTCGTCAAGAAACGCGTCCGGACGCATCTCACGAGAATACCCGAGCGTACGTCGCCATCGCTTGATCTCGCTTGTGACAAGCTCGGCCTTACCGCCTGCGTCGGCAGCAATGGTCTGAAAATCGAGCGTCAGATTCCAGCAGGCATGATCAGAAACAAGCTCCTCACCGGTTCGGTCGAGGATAGCCCCGCGAACAAACGGTAGCGAAGTCGGCGATAAGACGATCGCTTGCTTGGCCCGCTTTGTGTAATACGAGCCTTCGAGAACCTGGATTTGAAACAATCGCCCGGAAAGGACGAGTATTGCTCCGCCGAAACAGTACATCAGGATGCGAAGACGATGATCAAACATAGCCGCGTCGAACCGTCCCCGACCGGCCCGCCAAACTTCGCGAGCGACCAAGACCCAGCGGGCGACCGATCGCCAGCATCATCCGATGTAGCAAGACCGCCCACGTGGCAGTGTATAAGCTCGCCGGAATCGCTCCGAGTACGATCGTCATCAGGATGCCATCGTGCGAGCCGTATCGAACAGACGCATAGACCGCCCACATGCTTTGGATCAATATCGCGATGACCGCCGTTACGCCGAACTGCGTCGTAGCGTGTGAACGAAAAAGATATTCCCGAACCTCAAGCACCAAAACCGCGACCAGTGCGTAGGAAAAACCCAGAAAACCAAACTGCTCGATCGTCAGAAGGTCTGCCCCCAGCCCCACGACCCACGCCGCAAGAATCGTCTCACGCGGCGGTCCGTGTAGCGCGAGAAAAACCACGCCCACAAGCAAGAAGTCGGGCCGAACGCCGTGAATCGCAACGATCGGCGCAACCACCGACTGGCAAGTCAAACCGACGGCGAGAATAAAAGCGTACAAGAACCAAATCATCGTGATCGTCGCTTCATCCGCGCGTCCGTCGCAAAGGGTAGCCCCTGCGTTCGGCGCTTCGCCAAGATGTCGAGTATCGCACGTGCCAGGGATACTTGCACGCGCGGGTCGGTGGATTTATGTAAGGTCGCCACCAACTTCGCAAGGGAATCCGACCGACCGATCGCGCCAAGCGCCGCCGCACCCAACTGTCGGGCACGGAGAATCTGACTCGCTTTGGGGTCATCCCGATCACGGATTCTTCTTATGTGTGATTGGATCGCCTTCATCGCGATGTCGAAACCGTCGTCAATTCCAATCAAACCGAGACCGCGAGCGGCTGCGAGTTGCGTTTCAAGATGGGCACCGTTGATGAGCTTGTAACGAAAGGTATCGACGAATTTACGATCGCGCGTCGCGGCGAGCGCCTGAATCGCAAACGTCTCATCAGCACCTACGCCCGAATTCGCCTGAAAGGTCAACTCTCGTCTCGCGTCCCCGTTTCCGAGGCGCGCCAACGCTTCCAGCGCGTGCATTCGGACGCCTGCATCTTCATCGAGAACCGCCCGCGCGAGGATTGGGATACTTCCCGGTTCCTCCAGCATCCCAAGGACCATGGCTGCGTTTCGCCGAACGCCCGCATCTTTCGATTCGAGCAGGTGCGTCGCTATTTTTCCCGTCATCGAAGTATCGCCCAGCCGATGTCGAGCAAAGTAAGAACCCAAGCGGACGTTCGCATCCGGATCATCCGACAGTCGTCCAATCGCCCTGACCGAGACGGCGTCGCGACTTTTCCCGAGCGCAATGCACGCCGCAAATCGCACAGCCGGGTGCTCATCCAACAGCGCCGATCGCAACCACGGCAGTTTCGTTTCACCGGGGATCGATTCCATCGCCTCGATCGCCCCGACACGAACAGCCGGGTTTTCGCGATACGTCAGACCAGCGCGAATCGCATTTGTCGCCAGCTCGCGATAGTCCGCGAAGTCCGCAGCAGTCACGCCGCGCGGTTGCGTGCTGACACAACCGGGAAGGCAGGCGGCCATCGCCAACACAAGAAAACGAGTCCGATTCTTTTCGTTCATGCGATCGTCTACTCCTCCGCCCGACCCAGCGCACGGATTGTCCAGTAGTCCAGGTAAAGTACAACCCACAGAAGCGCACACGTCCACCCGAACCAGTCTCCAAGCCTCGTATAGAGTGTAAATCGAGAATCCGTGAGCACCTCGCCGACCGCGACCCCGCATGCGTTGGGCCAGCCGTTGGTCGGGTCTGCCTCCACGCGGTCGTGAATGCGCCCGTCCGGGTCGATGATCGCGCTGATTCCCGTATTCACCGATCGAGCAATCCCCACACGATTCTCCACCGCCCGAAACGCACAAATCGCCAGGTGCTGTGGCTGCTGCAATCCCCGACCGAACCAGCCATCGTTGCTGATGTTGATCAGAAAGTCGGCTTTCTTGTTCGTGCTTCCCGCGCCGACGAACTCGCGGGCGACGTAGGGCATGACATCTTCATAACAGATGGGTGCCCCGAAATGATAGGTCCGGCCCCTCTCGCCGTGTGTCGTCATTTCGAGCGTGCGAAAGCTCTCGCCGGGGAAGATCGAGTATTCGTAGTCACCGTTGGGGCCGCTAAAGGGCATCAGGCTGTTCAGCCAAAAATACAGGAACCGCAGCCGCCCAAAGCGAAAAGGCACCGTCTCGCCAAAGTAGACGGTGTGGACTTTGTCGTATCGCGTTGGTTCGCCGCCTTCGGGCGAAAAGAGAAATGCCGAGTTGTACCGCCGTTCTGTGGCGCGCATGTCGTACTCATCTGCGAAGGAAGACGCTGCCCCGGCGAGCACGTATGCGCCGGTTTCTTTAGCATAGCGAGAGAATCTCTTGAAACTATCCCGCCAGATCGAACGAAACCCGCGTGCTTCTTCATTGAGGTACATGATCCACGGCGTTTCGGGTAAGACGACCAAGTCGGGTTTGGACTTCGCCGCTTCATCGAGCATGGCGTAGTAGATGCGGCGTTTTTCAGCGTCTGTGGTCTCTTCGTTCGTGACGGTCATCAAAAAATCGCCCTGCACCACCGCGACTTTCGGACCCGGCTTGAATGTGTCATCGCCGAGTTGCATCTGCCCGTAAACAAGCGTCCCGCCAAGCGTCACCAGTGCGAAACCGACACCCCATCTTGCTCGCCTCGTGTAGGGTAACGAGGGAACGCTGGATTTCGGATCGCAGTCGGGCTTGAGTTTCGCAAAAATCAAATCCGCGATCGCGCCGTTAATGGCTGCGATGACGAACGAAACGCCGTACGCCCCGACAAGGTCCGCCGTTTGAATCAGCGGCAGCACTTTGTAAACGCTGTGCGAAAGATAGAACCACGGAAACCCCGAAATCACAATCGCCCGAAGCATCTCCGCCCCGGTCCAAACAATCGCGACCGCCACCGCAAGCGGCAGACCTCGCCGACGCACCGCATGGCGAATCGGACACGCCATCAGCGGAAAATAGGCAGCCAGGTACGCCGAAAGCGCGACATACCCAGCCCCAGTCGAGTGATACATCCACCGCATGTTCAAAACAAAAAACGCAAAGCCAAACAGATAGCTCCAAAGATAAACACGCGGAGCAAGGCGAGAGCAACCAACAAATAGCAGCCAGGGAACAAGGCAGACGAACGCCAGAGGCCAAGCGCCGATCGGTTCAAAGATCAAACTTTGTAGCAGAAGCGTCGCCGCGGAAAGGAGAAACAGCGTGCGATGTCGCGTGAAGACCGTTGCGGTATCCGCCGAAACCGACGGCACAGCCTCACGCGTCGCCGATTGTTTTTTCGCCGCCTTGCGTCTACTCAACGTTAATCGTTCCTGGGTCGTTCATCCCTGAGTCGTTGGTCCTTGTCGTCTTACGATCGCTGCCCGAATAGCAGCACGTCAACCCGGTCGCCATCCACCGCACTCGGAGAATCCGCGGCGCGCGTCGCAAACCCGTCCGCACCCGCCATCCCAACCGGATCACCCGATCCGCCCCAAGATAACGGTTTCGCAACGATCGCACCATCATCATCGACCCGAACCGAGACCGGGAAATAGCTCCGCCGATTCGTGGTGGCTGCAAGTTCGCCGTCGAGAATTGCCTTGATCGGTGGGGGAATGTGACTTCGACCGCAAAGTCCAGAAAGGGCGGGTTTGACGAGTACTTCAAAACCGACGAAAGCGCTGACCGGATTCCCCGGTAGCGCGAAAACGAGTGTTCCGCGATCGGTCGTTCCGAAGATGGTGGGGCGACCCGGTTTGATCGACATCTTGCGAACGTGAAACGAGACGCCGCACTGCTCAAGCACCTCGGGAACAAAGTCGAATGCCCCCATCGAGATACCGCCGGTAATGCAAAAAACGTCGTACCCAAGCCCTTCTTCGATTTTCGCCCGAAGCGCGTCGCGATCGTCACCGACAGTTCCCAGCGAAACGGGATCGGCGTGCGATGTGCGAATCAGGTCGGCGAGTGCGTGTTGGTTTGAATTACGGATCTGCGCCCCAACGGGGGTCGCAGCAACGTCTACAAGCTCATCCCCTGTTGCCAAATGAGCAACCCGCGGGCGGCGATACACGTTCAACTCCGCCGCCCCAGCGGTCGCAGCCACCGCAACCTCGCTCGCGGTGATCAACGTCTCTGCTTTCAGCGCAACGTCGCCAGCACGCGCATGGGCGCCGCGTTGGGTGATAAATTTCCCCAAGGGCACCGACTCCGTTATGCGGACCGATCGCCCGCCATCAACAGACTCGGTAATCTCAACCCGCGCGACGGCGTCTGCGCCGGGCGGGATAGCTGCCCCGGTGTTGATCTGCATCGCCTCGCCCACTCCGAGGCATTGCGTCGCCATCTGCCCCGCCGGAATCTGCCCGACAACACGCAGCGTAACAGGTGCCTCGCGGACATCGTCAGACCGCACCGCGAATCCGTCCATCACGGACCGGTCGAAAGGGGGGTAGTCGATGTCACACGCGACGGGTTCGGCGAGCGTGCGAAAGAGCGCGCACGAAATCCCCACGGCTTCGCTACCGAGGGGTTGGATTCGTGAAAGAACTTCCCGCTGCGCCGGTTCAACAGTCATCATAACAACAACGGTTTACCCGTTTTTGCACGCGACGTCGATGGCGGCAGCCGTTCTCGTTGTGGGACAGTCGAACGATTTGCCCGTTACTTGCCGGCCTTCATTCGCTCGAGGACTTCGTCGCCGAGGCCGTACTCGATCGTTTCCGAAGCATCGAGCCACTTGTTGCGATCGCAATCCTTCTCGACTTTCGCCATCGAAGCGCCAGACCGCGACGAGATGATTTCGTAGAGGGTCTTTCGCAGACGTACAATCTCCTCCGCCTCAATCGCCAGGTCAGTCGCAGGCCCTTGCATGACCCCACCGATCAATGGCTGATGTAGAAGCGTCCGGGCATTGGGCAGGATGAATCGTTTTCCCTTCGCACCGCCACAGAAAATCACAGCGCCCATGCTCGCCGCCATCCCGACGTTGTACGTCGCGACATCGCACCGGAGATACTGCATTGTGTCGTAGATCGCCAGACCGGCGGAGACGGATCCGCCCGGACTGTTGACGTAAAGGTGAATATCAGCGTCGGGGTCTTCGTTTGAAAGAAACAGAAGCTCCGCGACGATCAGGTTCGCGATTTCGTCATCGACGCCGCCCGTGAGAAAGACAATGCGGTCCTTCAACAGGCGAGAGAAAATATCCATCTCTCGCTCGCCGCGACCCGTGCTCTCGATGACAAAAGGTACTCGTTGGTTGATGCTGCCCATCTTATTCTTCGTCCTTCCTTCTAGAAGGTCAATGATCGATTCGGTGTAACGTCGCGTAGTCCGTCGGTGTTGGATTTCGTTAACAAAGACGCCCGCTACTTCTTTTTCTTCGGATCGTCTTCTTTCAACAGCTCATCGACAACGCCGTATTCAAGCGCTTCTTCCGCGGACAGATAACAATCTCGCTCTGTATCCGCCTCGACCTGCTCAACAGGACGCCCCGTGCATTCGGCGATGATACCGTTCATCCTTGCCTTGTCGCGAAGCACTTCATCAGCCTGGATGCGGATGTCTTCCGCCTGTCCCGTGATACCGCCATAGGGCTGGTGCAACATGACCTTGGCGTTGGGGAGAATGAATCGCTTGCCAGCAGCGCCGGCCATGAGGATGATCGCAGCCCCGCTGGCCGCCTGACCAATGCAGTACGTCGCCACGTTGGACCCGACGAACTTCATCGTGTCATAAATGGCGAGTGTCTGATCTACCAAGCCGCCCGGCGAGTTGATGTAGAGGTTCACATCCTGATCGCGCCGAATCGACTGGAGGTACAAGAGCTGTTGAACGACGATGCTCGCCGTGTGTTCGCCGATGGGACCGGACAAGAAAATGATCCGGTTTTCCAGCAGCATATCCGTGAGAGACATCTCACGCGTCCGCTGGTAGGCGGGATACTGGTTGTACGTGCCCGGTGGCTGATGAAACTCTGGTGGTTGATGAAATTCGTGCTGCATGCGATCTTCCTTTCCTCGCAACCCGCCCGCGATCGCCTAAGACAATCAGGCGGAGCGGAAAACCGTGAAAACTTCCCGAGGCCAACCGCGACGTCATCGCACAACACGGTCGAGCAAACATGCTCGACCCGTCGCGGACAACGGCCCCTGGTCGGGAAGCTCAAAAATACCAACGATGGCAGTCGATCCGTTTCGCCCGATCACACCGCGAGGGTTATCGGGCGTCGCTCTCCTGCCGCTTCCGTGCTTGTATCGTCGGCGAAAAAAGCGAGCTGGAACGGCTTTTTTCGCTCGGCAAATGACTATGTGCTCTTCTTGGCTGCTTTCTTCTTCTTTTTCGCAGCGGGAGCCTTTGCGGTCTTCTTCTCAGCCGTCTTGGTGACCTTTTTCTTCGCAGCGCCGCCGGTCTTTTTGGCCGTCTTACCGGACGTTTTTTTCTTCTCTGGCGTTGCTTCGGTCACTTCGGCGTCTTCGACCAGTTTCGTCAGAACCTTCTCGTCGCGGATGCGCATGTAGAGGGTATTGAGTCCATCGCCCTGACTCAGCTCATCGCGAACCCGGTCAAATCGTTTTCCGGCGCGGGCGGCGATCTGTGCGATCGCGCCGTTCATTTCCTCTTCGTTGACATCGACTTCGCGATCGTCCGCGATTTTTTCGAGGACAAAGAACAGTTTCAAATCGCGCACGACCTGCTCGGCTGCGGAGGCTCGCATCTCGTCAACAGCTTTGGTGACCTCCGACGCGGGCATTCCTGATTGAAGCATCTCCATCATCCGGCGACTCACGGATCGCTCCGTTTGTCGCTGCGAGAGACCCGCGGGAATCTCGATTTTCGTGTTGTCGATCAGGTAGTCACCGATCTGATCGTGCATCTTTCGCGCGACGACCCGATCGACCTCCGCTTCCAGTCCAGACTTCATCGCCTCGCGAAGTTCCTTCTCGCTTTCCATCCCGACAGACGACAGGAAGGCTTCGTCGATGTCAGGCAGTTTGAGTCGCTTGATTTCAAGAATCTTCAGGTCGAACTTCGCCGTCTTCCCGCGAAGGTCGGCGTCTTCGTGATCGTCCGGAACGGTTGCCTCGAAGACGAACTCGTCATTGATCTTCTTGCCAACAACCGCGTCGCCGAACCCTTCCAAGCGAACGCCCTTGACGTTGATGTCCCGGGCAGCCATGTCGAAGTTGTCGTCCTGAGCGATGGTGTCGCCATCGACCGTCATCTTCATCGCGGCGTAGAGCATGTCGTCCGCGACGATCTTGCCTTTTTCGACAGGTTCAAACGCGCCGCGCATCATGCGCATCTTTTTAAGCTCAGCCTCAACGTCATCTTCCGAAATCGAAACCGCTGGTTTTTCAAGTGGAATCTTTTCGAGTTTGGGAAGCTCGAACTCTGGTTTCAGTTCAAGCTCGCAAGCGAAGGTGAACGCCCCATCCTTAGGAAGCTGCACATGCTCAAGCGCCGTCTCGAACCCGACGAGCTTGTCCACGTCTACCTGCTTGGCGACCTCGTCGTCGCCGATGCGCTCCTCGGTTGTGTTGATCCAAATCTGCGGGTCGCCGAGCGGCTTGAGGTCTTCCTTTTCGATTGCAGCCATGTAGCCACTGCCGAGCAGCTTGCCCTTCAGCTCATCTCCAACGTCGCTGCCGAATCGCTTTTCGATCAGCTTCATCGGCGCATGGCCCTTGCGAAAACCGGGCACCTGGGCGTCGCGTTTTAGCTCGGCGAATTGATCGCCCATACGCTCGTCGATCGTTTCGCGCGGAACGGTCACCGTGAGCTTCATACGAAGTCCGCCGAGGTCTTCCCGCTCGACGCTGATGGCTTCCTTCAGCGCAGCCATCTTCTTTTCGTCGTCGGACAGGTTCTCGTCGCCGGTTCCATCCTGTTCTTCTTGAACTGCCAGTTCCTCGTCGCTCATCGAGCAAGCTCCTTCAAACCGTCTTGTCGCCCCGTCGCTCGTCCGCACCAAAGCGGAAACCGCGAAATCTCACAGGCGGCCAACATATCCACACAGTATCGTTATCGGCCCATTCGCGGGCAAACTGTCCGCAGAGGTCCGCGACCAGCGTACCCCATGTTCACGCAAGGGGCAACGTCAGAACCTCGACCGCCGACAATCTCCACCCACGCACGACCCCCGCGCCGTGTGCCATGGCCAAGCGAAGCGCCGCCATGCCGTTTCGCCTCTTCGCGCATCCGCCCGTTTCGTTTACGATCCACCCAGCGGGTAGGGGGCCTCGGCACCTCCTCCCAATCGACCCACATTGCAAGGAAAAACAGCCATGAACGCCATCGCAGACCTGCTCGGAAACGACGCCAAAACACTACTTGGGCACACCTGTCGCGGAATCGACAAGTCGATGCTGACGCTCCCTGGTCCGGACTACATCGATCGCGCTTTTGTCCACACCGACAGGCCCGTTCCCGTTCTGCGAAACATGCAGGCGATCTTGAACCACGGGCGACTTGGCGGAACGGGCTATGTGTCGATTCTCCCCGTGGATCAGGGCATCGAGCACACTGCCGGCGCGTCTTTCGCCCCGAACCCGATCTATTTCGACCCGGAAAATATTATCAAGCTGGCGATGGAGGGTGGGTGCAATGCGGTTGCATCGACGTTGGGCGTTCTCGGGTCGTGCGCTCGCAAGTATGCCCATAAGATTCCTTTTCTCGTCAAACTCAATCATAACGAGCTTTTGACGTACCCCAACAAGTTCGACCAGATCATGTTCGCCGACGTTCACCAAGCGGCTGACATGGGTGCGGTCGCGGTCGGTGCGACGATTTATTTTGGGAGCGAAGAGTCGAGTCGTCAGATTCAGGAAGTCAGCGAAGCGTTCCACGTTGCCCATGAGCTGGGGTTGGTCACGGTGCTATGGTGTTATTTGCGAAACAGCGGTTTTAAGAAAGATGGCACCGATTATCATGCAGCTTCCGACTTGACGAGCCAGGCCAATCACCTCGGCGTCACGATCGAAGCGGATATCATCAAGCAAAAGCAGGCTGAGAACAACGGCGGGTTCACCGCGATCAACTTCGCCAAGACGCACAAGGCGGTCTACAGCACGCTCACCTCCGACAATCCGATCGATCTTTGTCGTTATCAAATTGCTGGTTGCTACATGGGTCGGATGGGCATGATTAACTCGGGCGGGGCATCGGGCGACAACGATTTCGCCGACGCCGCCAAGACCGCGGTCATCAATAAGAGAGCTGGCGGTATGGGTTTGATTTCTGGTCGTAAGTCGTTTCAGCGACCCATGGAAGAGGGCATCAAACTCTTGAACACAATCCAAGACGTTTACCTCGATAAGTCGATCACCATAGCGTGATCGAAGACGTCCGATCGAATCCGCATGGGAGAAGCAGTAGCGTATCGAGTGAGGCACGGCCACGCGAGCGAGCTTGCACCGTATCCAACCGGCGCAAGATCCTGGCACAGAAGATATTGCACCGGTTGCAAACCGGTGCCACACTTTGGGCTGCTAGCGGGGATTCAAACGCTAAGCCCGTCTTGCGTTCGTGCGATATGCGCCGACCTTCGCGCAAACGAGAAGTGTCAGCGCGAGGATCGCAAGCCCCCATTCGCTCACGGCGGGGATGACCTGAAAATTTGCGTCGCAAAGAACGTCGCTGCAATCCGCGTCGCGCGTCCAGGTGCACTTGATGCAGTCGCAAGTGGCGAGTGTCGTGGTCGTACACGTTGCAAGTGTGGGATCTTCGCTACCGGAATCGCAACACGCGCCGGTGGCAGCGGTACACTCGCCCTCCGCGCACGTCGATTCGGAAGCCCAGATGGTGGACTTTGTTGCCAGGCAGTCCCCGATTGTGGATAAAACGCAGTCACCTGAAAGAGTGTTGCAGCATGCCCCTTCGATTTCATTGCACGTGACGTCGTCGCACGTTGCGTTGATGGTCCAAACTTCGTTGGCCCCCACACAGTCAGAAGCAAGGAGACCGTTCAAGCAGCTCCCTTGGCCGGGCGTTCGGTCGCAGCACGCCCCGGTGACCTCTTCGCAAACCACCTCGCCGCACAACGCTCCCGGTGTCCAGTTTTGGTTTCCACCTCCGCAGTCGCCGATCAACACGTCGTTGGTACACGCGCCGCCGGTCCCGGGACTGTTATCGCAGCACGATCCGGTGATTTCGCCGCAAACGACTCCCGCACAGCGCAACGGTTCATGCCACTCAAGAAACTCGCCCACGCAGTCTTGGGGAAGAACGAATTCAGAACAAACTCCACCGCGCCCCGGCGCCCGATCACAGCAAGAGCCAGCTTCGCACGGCTCGCCGCGCTCGATAACGAGGTTGTCGATGTCCCATGTGCAATAGAAATTGTCATGGCTGAAAATGACTTGTTCTACTGTGAGCGATTTTCCGTCGAAGTTCTGGACGACTTTGCCGACAACCCCACTAAGATCATACAGAATGTATGTTTGCGTGTTCGTGCACGGATCAAGTTCAATTTCCATTCTGTCATAGCGGAGGAAACCGCTGACGAACGCAAGTCCGACTTCCTCGCCGGCGATGTTGGAAGAAACAAAAACAACCTCCTCTCTATGAAACCTGACGCTAGCAGTGGAGGGTTCTATCTCGCTCGCAGAGGTGGCGATAACAAAAAGGTCCGCAGCGGAACTGCCGCTCTCACTAAAACATGATTGGAAGGCGTCGGTTGCGATGTCGAAGGAGATCCGTGTCGGTGCGACTGGCTGGGGTCCTTGTGGTGGCGTGGCGATTTGGTTTGGGCAGTCAAGAAACTCGCATCGTACCGAGTCGATTGTAGGGTCGCGAACAAAACGAAGATGCTGTGTGCCGGAGGCGGAGTTGTTGGTCTCGATATGCGGCTCGGTGCAAAGGGTAGACGCCCAGCCACTATTTGGATTCGGCGTGAGTCCACCGGAACCACAAACGGAAAAACCAGCCTCCCATCCGCCGTCGGCTGCGTCCGATTCGAAACCTGTCGATTCGACGGTTTGGGCAATCGCGAAACCTGATACGCCGAAAGCAAACGCGCAGACTACGATTCGGGTTATTGTTTGAAGATTCGCTACCTGTCGCATGGTTCTTCCCTGTCCGGATCGAGTTGATCGCTCCTGTTGCTTAGTCGGCCCGCGACCACACCCGACTTCCTTCCCAAACGAGTCATCGATTGTCCCGCCCAACTTACCGAAATGGGTGAGCGATTGCAAGGGGAATCTCCAAGAATGGGCTAATAAGTGGTATGGGGAGGGGTAGGATGTGTGCGGTGGTGGGCAATGCCGATTGTTGCTACGGCGGTATTCCGCTGCTCGGTGGCAGAAAGGAAAAAACCTACAGAGGTTGGCCGCGGGGCTGGTTGCTCGAGCGGTTTGTCTTTCGCGTTCTTGCGTACCGGTTGGCGTGTTGGCGTCCGTGTGGGCTAAAGCCACACGGCTCGGTTGTTCGTTGGGTACGGGCGAATATATCAATCAGTCTGGAGTCGCTGTCTCGCTTGCTTCTATTTTCCTTGACAAGCGTGTCCTCGATCGTCTACTCTCACCTTTCGGGACGAGGGCAATCCTGTGTCGGGATGGGGTCCATTTCGGAGGAGCTAGATATGGCAACCAATCTGTCGTGCATCGCGCGAAGTCTCGCCACCTGTTTCGTCGTCGTCCTTGCAGTCGGTCTACCTTCGCCGTTGCGCGCACAGTGTACACTCAACGAAGAGTCCCTGTTCTCTCTCGCTGATGCAAACGGATCGTTCTCCAACGAAGGCCACTTCGATCTTGGCGGAGACCTTCTTGCGGTTGTCGATGGTCTTGCTGAACAGGTGCAGGTCTATCGATTCCAAGGCGGCGCTTGGACACTCGAAACAGTGTTGGACGTGCCTGGTGTCGTCGTTGGTTTGCAGACGCTCGCCGAAGGAGTGGCCGTTGATACTTCGATGGGCGATAGTATCGTGGTACTCGCTGTCGAAGACGACCCCTCTTGTGAGACCTGCGCTGGCGACCCCGCCATCCCCAGTTGTGGCTGCGGAGTCATGCATGTCTTTTCCAATAGCGGCGGGTCGTGGGAGACGGAAGCGGTCATTACCCGGCCGGGGCGTTTCGAGGACGTAGCGATCGACGGAGATCGAATCGCTGCGACGGTCCGTAATCGGCTCGGACTTGGTCCGAATGTCCCGGGGATTTACGTCTTCGATCTGATCGACGGAACTTGGACCGAGACGGCTACCATGAACTGCCAGGATCCGCAGGAGTTTGTCTTCGGTAATTTTCCGATCGCTCTGGATGGTGACGTCATCGTTTTCGGGGATGGAACCTTCTGTTTTCAAGATCTCTCGCAGCAAGGCCAGATCGCGTCCGCGAGGCTCGGTTGTTTTTCCAATTTTGCGGGCGTCTTTCGACTTTCGGGCGGAGTTTGGTTTCAGGAGGCCCTTGAATCCCCGCTTGGATTCTGCGCCGGCGTCGATGTTGATGTCTTAGGGAATCGGATTGTGGCGATCGACGAGCACAATCCGACCATCGAAGGCGCGTATGTTTCCGAGTACGACGCGGGCACGGGCAGTTGGGCCACGGAAAAAATAACGTTTCCGGAACTGTTTACATTTAACTTCAATACGATCCCATCCATCGCACTGAGTTCCACAGGCCAGTTCGCCTTCGGAGTCGCTGCCCGGAGCTTCGACCAAAGAACGGGGGATGTCCTTCTCTACTCCAAAACCGATGCAGGATGGGTCTATAGCGCAGACTACGCACCGAGTAGCGCGGCGATCGACGGCGGTTTCGGGAGCCAGGTCGTATTTCGTGGTCGCGACCTGATAACGCCTGGTTGGGACGACGTCTACACGCTTCCCGCTCAAGATTGCGATGTCGATGCCCTTCCCGACGCTTGCCCCGCCGGGTGTATCGACGCGTTCGCCTGCGCCGATTGCGACGGAAACGGCATACCCAACGGTTGCGAATTCGACTGTGATGGTGACGGCGTTCCAAACAACTGCGCTTGCGAGATCGCGGACGCGCCGACACAGGCGAACGATCTGCCGCCAATGAACAGATACCTTGCGTTCGATCCTCCGCCATCGTGCCCGGCCGCCGCTGTCCGCGTTACGCTGGACTCACTGCATCGACCCGTACCGCCCAACCTTGACTGCTGTCCCGCGCCGGACTACGCCATGTTGGAAGCTGGTCCGTCGTGCGTCGAAGGACCGGACGGTTGCGTCCGCTGGCTTGGTCCTCCGACGGAGTACGTCCTCAACAGCGTCACCGGTGAGATGTTCTTCGTGTCGATGCTCCAGTGCGAACCCTTCTATTACGACTGGAGTACGGTCGACCGTATTTTTATCACTGGTGCCGAGGTGGTCCCGAGTTCGACGTATACCGTTGAGCTACTTGACGAAGGTTGCGACGAAACCGATGCGTTGATGTACAGCGAACCGCTTGTCGTCACCACTGCGCGATGGGGCGATGTTGGCTTACCATTTCAAGACCCCGCCGCCGAGCTTACGCAACCAAACGTGTTCGACGTGACACAGTTTGTAGACGCCGTGAAGCTACTTCCGGCAGCTCCCTCAAAACCGCAGGCCCAGTTACGACCGAGTGTTCCAGACCCCGGTCTAAACGCGTCGGTCTTCGAGATTACGCTCGCCGTCGATGCGGTAAAGGGAAGCGCCTACCCCTTCGATGCGCCCGCCGCCTGCCCCTGATCGACGACGGACGGGGCGGCTCGATGTGCGCGAGATTCATTCCGAGGAATGGGGTGCGGAGTTTGTCTCGGAGCAGGCTCGGGGTTTGGGTCGCGCGGCGCGGTCCCGTCCGCACCGTTTCGATTCCGAGAGCCTTCGCCGAAATACGCACACGAACTCATGAAAACTCCGGACCCAAGGTCCGGGCTTGGGTATCTGGCTCGGTCGAACCGGTGTCTAGGACGGGCTTCCGCCGTGACGTTTTCTTCGCTGCAAAAAGTTCGGCTTGACACGGACCCCGAAGCGGGTCGAAATGCCGACTGGTGGGTACGGACCTTGGCACTCGACTAGGAATCATCATGCCGACACGAACGCTTCCTGACAACCTTCGATCTCTGGTAGACTACCTCGACGGGCTGACCGAGCGCGCGGCGATCGACGGGCTTGATGCCGCACTGCGCGAAGCTGACGTCTCGCTTGAGGATGTCGCAGAGTTTGTTCGTTTTGGCGAGCGAGGTTACTTGCGGAATCTGGTTTGCGAGGGGCCTTGGTATCATCTGCTGGTGCTCTGCTGGCGAAGCGGGCAGCGGAGTCCGATCCACAATCACGCCGGTTCCACTTGCGGGTTCAAAGTCCTTACAGGGGACGTGACCGAGACGCGTTTTGAGATGACCCCGGCGAAAATTGTTCATCCGGTTTCCGCGCATCCGATGTCGCCGGGCGACCTCGCGGTGACAGCCGACGCCGAGGTTCATCAGATGTCGAACTTGCAAGCATCGGGGATGGATGTCGTGACGCTTCACATTTACTCGCCGCCGCTATTTCGGATGGATACCTACTCGCTGACGAATTCGAGGGTGAGTGATTATCATCCGATGGTTTTGGAATCGGCGGGGAGCGGGATCTGAGCATTGTTGGACGAGGTTGTTCTGTTGCGCGATGGGGGGGCGTTCTTGAGATGGCACGACCCAAGTTGACGTGCGTCCGCGCAGGCTGAAGCCTGCGGCTCGGTGGGGCGGGGTTAGTGTCGCTGATTGGATCGGGCGGCGACGGTTGTGTTGTTCAGGCCTGTTTCGTGATGCACGAGGATACGCGGCGCGATTTCGTTGGCGACAAAGACGGGGTTTGTCGTATCGACGTGGCCTCCCTCCCAGCCAAACTTTTTTGCATCCTCGGACCATGCGATGTTGATGACGCGGTCTTTTGCACCAGGCGGTACATCGAGACCGATTAATCCCGCAGGTTTCACGCCGCGCCGACCGTCGATCGTTCCGACAAGAAGCGTGTGCGGAAGGACGCCGTCGAGGCGCGAGTAGAAAACGAAAATAGACCCGGTCATGTTTGTGAGCGCGCGCCTTACGTCATAGCTGTGCGAGAGCGATGACCCGAGCATCGCGAAGTTGTTGATCTTCGCACCGCCGCTGAGGTTTTCGATCGCCCATGTCGCAACGCCGGTTCCCGCAGACAGAGCAACGATGTTGATCTCCCCATCGGGGTATCGCCGGTGGTAATCTTCGATCTTGCTCGCGAGCTGCCTAGCACGGAGTTTCGCCGCGACGATGTTGAGTTGGTCGATGATCGGATTGAGCGAGGTTGTCCAGAGAAAAACCTCGACGTCACCTCGATATCCTGCCCGGCGTAGGCCTTCGCCGACGCTGGTCTGCCCCCATCCCCAGTTACCGGCCCCGTCCAGATAAAACGTCTTTCCGAATCGTTCCGGTGTCGATGCGGACACAATACGTCCACTTCGCTGGCAGCCTGTCGCCAGCAGAAGCATTCCCGCGAGGGCTATGGTCGTTAAGGTCCGTTGCATGATAGGTTTCCGGTCGCAAAGCGCATCCCTTCTGCGCCTTGCTCAGTCATTCCTATTCGACATGATTCATAGCGCAGTTTATCGTGAGGGTCAAGCGGGTCAATGATGGCGGGTGTTGCGGTTCGTATCGGACACATAAAGCGCGGAGTACGGCGAGACATGACGACGATTGTGAAAGTTTGTGGGCTTACGAGTATCGATGATGCGCGTGCGGCACTTATTGCCAGTGCGGATTGGGTCGGTCTAAACCTTGTGGCAGGGCCTCGCAAGTTGGAGATCGACGCTGCGATCGAAATCGCGTCACAACTACCGGACGTGTCGCGCGTCGTTGCGCTCGTTCCGGTAACGAATGACGACATTTTCGTCGAGACGCTACGGCGACTGAGCGATGCGGGCGTTCGACGACTTCAGCTATACGGTGACGTATCGACAGATACGTTTTCGGACCTGCGCGATCGTGGATTTTCCACGCTCGCGGTGCTCCGTGCGAAGGATCGTTCATCGCTTGAGGACTTCTCGACGTTCCTGGCGGCGTGCGGTCAGGTGGGGCCTGACTACGTCGTTGTGGACGCGTTTGACGCGAGTTCCCTCGGTGGGACCGGTCAGCGGGCGGACTGGGCGATGATTCACGGGGCGCAACGTGACGGCGTTCTCGCAGGTTGGCCGCCGATGATCCTGGCGGGTGGATTAACGCCCGAGAATGTAGCGCAGGCGATCGAGACCGTTTCGCCATTTGGCGTGGATGTTTCGTCGGGCGTCGAGTCGTCGGTCGGGAAGAAGGATCAGGCGAAGGTGGAGTCGTTCATCACCGCCGCGAAGGGGGCGTGAACCGTTGCCGGTCTGTTGAACAAGTGTGACACTTCTTGTGTGGTACCGGCGTCCAGCGGGTGATTCCAGTAGCAAACGGTCGACCAGGGCAACCCCGACCAGTTGCCCTGGCCGACCGTGTTCGACCGATTGATATTTTTCTGCTGCCTAACGAGGGGTTTGCGTATTTCGCAACCACACGAGCGCGTCGTTGGTGATTCCGCTGAGACCGTTTCGGTCGAGTGTGACGACGAGGTCGTTTGCACCGTCGCCGTCGAGATCAACGACCTCGATGGAGTTGATGACAGTTGTTCCGGAGACCTCGCCGGGCGAAACGTTTGGATCAGTTGTCGCGGGCGTGTTTCCGAGTGTGCCAAGCGAGTCGTCGTCAATAATGAGCGTCGAAGGCCACTGGTCGTAGACGGCGGAATCCGTCGGCGCGTCGAACCAGATTAGCGCACCGCCCGCAGATGAAATCAGCTCTGGTCGTCCGTCGAAGTCGAGGTCGCCCAATGCCATCGCCCCTGGTGGACGTTGGATAAACTCGGAAAGCGTATAAACCTGCCACGGAATGTTGGGCAGTGGGGCGGTGGTCGCTTCGTTGCCCGGACCGCGTAGCCACTGGATCACCTGTCCGTTCGTCGAACGAACGACCACGTCGAGCAGGCCGTCGGCGTCCATGTCAGCGATTTCGAGTATGTCCGCGCTCGTGGGGACTTGTGCGACCGTGCCAACCGCCCAGTCCGGTCCGGAAAAGTGGAAATCGTCCGGGATGTCGATGACAGGGTTTCTAAACCATCGTACGTTCATGCTGCCAGCACCGGGGAAGGTAGCCACGATGTCCAGGTCGGAGTCACCGTCGATATCGCCGAGTGCGACAGCTTTGATCGAAGTGCCAAGTGGTGTCACATTCGGGATTTGGACCGGCGACCATGTGCCGTCACGGACCGCGCCGCTGCCACCGTTGGTGAACATCAGAACTTCCATTGCCCCGCCGCCGCACTGGGTGTTCCACGCGGCTACGACGTCCAGGTCGCCGTCGGCATCGACATCGCCGATGACCATGCTCGTGAATCCGCCTTCTTCTGGGGAGTTTCCGCTGGCTCCGGAGCCGGCGAGGCGCGACGACTCGATTGGAATCTCCGCCCACGCGAGTGCCTGGTTGGCCTGCGTCCTGTCAGTTGGTCCCATGTAGAGCGTGATGAGACCGCCGAGTTCTGGCGCGTCGACGGTCTCTGCGTCGAGGCAACCCGGGACGCCTTCGAGCGTGCTTTTCATCATGACAGCAATGTCGTTCGCACCGTCGGCGTCGAAGTCAGCGACCTCTAAACCAGAGACAGACACGACCGGAACATTGCCAGCGAGCGTGACGGTCTCAAAGGTGATCTCGCCGCTAGCTGAGCGTCTTTGAAGGTGGATCTGAACTGGTTGCGAGTCGTTCCACGCGGAGACAAGGTCCATCAGTCCGTCGCCGTCGAGGTCCGCCGAGGCGACGAACTGCGGACCGGCTGAGTCTTCCGCCCGCGGATCAACCTGGATCGCGGTGAAGAAACTCTTGGTCCGACCGGTGGCGAGAAAATCGTTGCCGCCGGAAGAGGTCGTTGTCGTCGTGCCGTAGTCGCCGCGACACCCGATGAAGGTGGCGACCGCGAGTGCGCAAACCGTCGCGATTGCGCCGTAACCTGACTTGCCGTTTCCACGTCGAAGCTTCATGGACGGATTCCTTTTGTTGTTGGTTCACCCCAATGCTGCACGCCCGCCGACCGTCCGAATTTGTCGAGTGGGCCTGCACAATTCGTTGTTGCGTGGCGGGCGATCGGATCAAATGCCGCACCGCACAAGGTGGTTATCGGTGGCGGGAAAACGTGTCTTTTGGGTTGGTTGGAATAATCGGAGTGTATAGGTCGCCGGGGTCCGATAACCCTACCGAGGTTCCGTCAAACTCTCGTCTCGCGGCTCAGGGGGGAGGATGACTTACTCGGTCGGTTTGCAGGTCTTGCAGGGGCTGCGCCCGGATCTCTTCGCTGTTGCGAACGAGTTGAAGCGGACGAGGTTCGCCCGCTTGATCCGCGCGACGTGGGGGCAGGTTCGCTTGTGGAAGACTTTGGAGTTTCTGCTGGCGACGTGTTTGACAGTCTCTTGTGTTTGCGGCGAAGTTGTTTGATTGGCGGGGGTTAGGTCGAGGTCGCCGGCAGCGTGCCACGCTTCGGTTAGCATCTTTGCGCTCATTAGTGCTGCTTGTTCGAGGCGTGCTTCGATTAGCCCAAGGTTGTGATCGACGCTGTCCGGCAGCCAGTGGATGCGAAGGTGCGAACTTGTGGCGGAGATTCTTGTTGAAAGGGTGGCGATGTCGTGTGCGTTCGTGAGGCGATCCGGATCAATACGGACTTCAAAGGCAAGGCGCTTGTGGTGAGCGGCGATCAGATTATTCACGGCGTCGTTATCGCCCGGGATTGCGGCGCGTACGGCTAGATGTACGCAGCTTGTCGTCGCCATCATCATCGTTCCCAAGTCTCGTGACTTGAAAGCTGACGTCAGGTTATTCGTTAAAATCGCGGCGCTTTGAGTGCGAAGTGCAGGGCTTTGTGTCGCGGAGTTCTTGTAAAACTGAGGACTCGTTAGCGCGATTGCTACCGCCTTGCGGAGCGGGGCGGGTAGGAGCGTGGCCGTCGCTTTCCCCGTGATGATGTACGCTTCGACAGGGAGTTGATTGTTCGAGTGAGCGGTCGGGTCGGTGCTGACGTTCGGGGCAGGGGGGGCGAGCGTGATCGAGGCGAGTATCGCGACCGCAAGCATGATTCACCTTTCGTGAAGGTTAGCCGCCACTCCCGCCGTCGTTTGTGGCGACTCGCAAATTTGTTTCTTGAAGCATTTTCTTCAGCAGCCATTCTTCGAGCGCGGGGTCTGTTCCAGCATCGATCCAACGCTGATCCGCGGCGGTGACCTTGGGGTCGCCCACGGTCGAGGGCAAACTCTCTCCGAAAAACTGATAGGCTGCCCCGCTGTTGTTAAACTGACGATCGGGCGAAGAAAGTCGCTGCTTATGCACGGCAACCGAGAGTTGCGTCCAGTTGCGAGCGTCGTCCATGGCGACAGTGACCTCGACCCAACGCCTAATTGGGTTGATCGACGATTCGATGGCGTCTTCGCGCGTGGCTACGTCACCTCGCCAGAACTCAAACCAGTGTTGCGACATGACGGGGGTTGTCGTGATGATCCCCGCCCGCCGATCGACGCGGTCCAGCGGCATAAAGTTTTGGCGGAGCGTATCTCGGATGGCGGTCCACGCCGTCTCCGCTTGTTGCGAATCGTCGATGACGTGCATCGCTTCGGTGCTGACGTAACTCGCCCGTTTCGGCGCATGACAGCCAGCGATCCAAAAGCATCCCGATAGTGCTAAGAGCGTTTGAAAGTGTTTCATGGTCACAAAGCGATGGTAAACCCAACGTCTCGCCCGTCAACTGCGAGCCGAAGCCTGGAAAGTCACGGTGTGCATGGCAGTTCGTGCCTCATCGATGCCGCAGCCGGCTTCCGCCTGCGACCCCGCCCGCCCGACCACCCTGTCATGCACGGGGCATTCTGGGGGGGACGCCATGACGCTGGAATCGAAAGCTATGCTGTCGTACAATACAGGCCCTAGATATTCGTCCGGGAGATTGGCTTGTAACCTTCTCGCTGGCTGGAAGCCGGTGCCCCAATGCGGTGCTGGAGACGATTACCACTGTACGCATGTAGCACACGTGCGCGCGACACATGCGTTGAACCTTTTTCAACGGGCCGTGGGACTAATGACTTGATGAGGACGACGTGAAAGGCGAATCGAAGAGCGTCTATCTCGAGACGATGGGTTGTCAGATGAACGTGCTCGATAGCGAGCTTGTTATGGGGCAACTTCGTGCGATGGGGTATGCGCCGACGGATGAGATGACCTCTGCGAATCTCGTTTTGCTCAATACGTGTTCCGTTCGCGATCATGCCGAGCAGAAAGTGCTTTCACGCCTGGGGAATCTTCGTAAACCCAAGGAGCAGCGAGACGATTTGGTCGTTGGTGTCATTGGATGCATGGCCGAGCGCGATCCGGAGGGTATTTTCAGCAAAATGCCGCATGTCGATCTTGTGTGCGGGCCAAGTGAGCTGAACAAGATACCGGCGCTGATTGCCGAAGTCGAAGACGGACGAAAGCGGGCGGTTGCGCTTTCGCAATCGCTCTCGCGCAAGAGTACGCCCGTCGCAAGGGCGCTGGAGTATGATTCAGTGGAGGCGCTGGACCTCGCGCGCGATCCTGCACCGGGCGACAATGTCTTGCAGTCTTACATTCGCGTGCAGCGCGGTTGCGATAAGTTTTGTACGTTTTGCGTCGTGCCATTTACGCGCGGGGCAGAGCGAAGTCGTCCTGCCTCTCAGATTGTTGACGAAGCGAAGATGCTGGCGGATCGCGGTGCGAAAGAGGTCACACTTCTCGGGCAGACCGTCAATAGCTACGTTCATCAGGAAAATGGGCGGCCCGTTCGATTCGCGGAGCTTCTTGAGCGCTTGAATGATGTTTCTGGAATTGAGCGAGTACGTTTTGTGACGAGCTACCCCGGCGACTTCACGACGGATATTCTCGAAGCAATGCGTGATCTACCCAAAGTTTGCGAGTATTTGCATCTGCCGGTCCAAAGCGGTAGCGATCCTGTCCTAA
>JAJRUK010000234.1 GCA_024277835.1 Planctomycetota bacterium
TGAGCAAGGACTGTTCAAATGCTTCGGGTGCGGCAAGGGTGGCGATGTCTTCTCGTTCCTACAGTACCGAGAGAACATCCCCTTTGTGGAGGCGATGCGGTTCCTGGCGGACCGGGTTGGGATTGAGCTTGGCCGGGTGGAACGTCGCGATGGCGACACGCAAGGCGCGACTCGCGGCGATATTGCGAAGGTCAACGCATGGGCTGCGGACTTTTTCCGCGCGAAGCTGACGGATGACGCAACGGGGCGTGATGCCCGAAGCTACCTCGCCGATCGTGGATTCGCCCCGAAGACGATCGAGCATTTCCAGCTCGGTCTTGCCTGTGATCGGACGTCGGGCCTCGTTGAGGCGGGCGCGAAGGCGGGCTTTTCGGTGAACCTCTTGGTCGAGGCTGATGTTCTTCGCCGGGATGAGGAATCGGGGCGAACGTACGAGACGTTTCGTAACCGGTTGATGTTCCCGATCCGCGATTCGATGAACCGCGTTATCGGATTCGGCGGGCGAACGCTGGGCGACGACCGGGCGAAGTACCTCAACACGCGACAGACTGCCCTGTTCGATAAGGGGCGAAGTCTTTATGGCGTTGAGGCGGCGCGTTCGGCGATCGTGGAGAGCGGTCGCGCGATCATCGTCGAAGGTTATACGGACTGTATTGCGTGTCACCAAGCGGGCGTTGAGAACGTCATCGCCACACTTGGTACCGCCATGACGGAATCTCATGCTCAACTGCTTCGGCGATTTTGCGACGAAGTGGTTTTGCTTTTTGACTCTGATAAAGCTGGGATTGCTGCTGCGGATCGTGCGATTCGCGTCGCGCTTCCTGCGTGTATCGGGGTAAAACTGGCGAGAATACCGGACGGTAAGGATCCCGCGGACTTTCTCGCCAACCACGGTGCAGAAGCGTTTGCGGACGTGTTGAAGGACGCGGTTGACGCGCTAGAATTCAAGTGGCTGACGACGCTGCGGCAGTTCGATGGCGAGGCCTCTGATGCGAAGCGTCGCGAGGCGGTGCTCGACTTTGTGGGCGTCGTTTCGGAGGCGGCGGGTAGTGCTGCGATTGATTCGATTCAGCTTGGGCTGATCGTCAATCAGGTAGCTCACCTGCTGCGAATCGATCGTGACGAAGCGCGACGGTTGATCCAACCGCGCAGGCCTCGACGGGCGTCGCCGGGTGAGATGAGTGCGATGTCGTCGGAGTCGGGGTTGGTGTCGGGGTCAGGTTCGGGGTCGGGGTCGGCGCGAGACGCGGAGGGTTCTGCGTGGTCGACGGTGCTTGAGGTGTTGGTGAACGAACCGGGGTTGGTTTCGCTTTTCGAGGCGGCACCGGACTTGGGTCGAATTGAAAATGAGCGCGATCGTCGGATTGCGGTGGCTGTCTTTGAGGCGGCGAGCGATCCGGATATGTATCGCCTTTCGGACGTGCTTGCACGTTGCGTAGACGCTTTGGACTCACAGCGGGTCGAACAGCTTGCTCGACTCGGGGCGGCGCGTGGCAATTTTGAAGCGACGATGCGGGTTGCGCTTGCTCGTTTAGAAGCGGCGGAACGGACGCGTGCCGTCGACGTATCGCGGGCGCGGGTGCTGTCGTTTGACCCGGCGGGCGCGGTGACAGATGAAACGACGATGGATCGGGAAAAGCTGAGCCTTGGAACAAGTAAACATCGCCACTTTGCGCCGCGCCGTTTGATTCGGCAAGCAGTGGTGCAAGAGGGGCGTGACTCTACGGACACGAAGGAACAGAGAACATCCGTGACGGAGCAAACATGATCGATGTGATCGAACAACTGCAACGACCGATTGAGGCTTCTGTTGAAGAGCTGATTTCGCTCGGGAAAAAGCGTGGATATGTCACTTGGGAAGAGATGAATTCAATTCTCCCAGACAACGCTGTGGACCCGAACGAGCTTGAAGCGATTCTGCTGCGCCTGGACAACGAGAAGATTGAGACGCTCGATGAAATCGACGCGGCTCAACGTCAGCTCAAAGAAGAAGGCAAGGCCGGCGCGCTCGCGCGCTCGCGTCTTGTAAAAGAAGAAGTGACGCCAGCGAGCAAGGCGAAGGCTGACATGAAAGCCTTGGTCGGCGACGTTGGTCCCAAGCGGATCGATGACCCGGTTCGCATGTATCTGACGCAGATGGGCGAGATTCCCCTGTTGACTCGGGAAGAAGAGATTCGCCTTGCCAAGAAGATCGAACTGACGCGGATGGCTTTTCGTCAGAAGGTTCTGGAGAGCGATTATTGTGCACAGCTTGCGGTTGATATTCTTCAGCAGGTGAATGACGGGTCGCTTCCATTTGACCGGACGATGAAGATTTCCACTTCGGAACACGCTGCCAAGACGCGCATCAGCTCGCGGATTCCTGTGAACCTTGCGACGGTTCGGGCGCTGTTGGCGAAGAACGAAGAAGCGTGGGAAGAGCTTCAAGCAACGCGGATGCCCGCTGCCACTCGGCGGACGATTGAAGACGCCATGCGCGAGCGTCGTCGCAAAATTTCCCGGTTGCAGGAAGAATTGTCGCTGCGGACCAGCCGAATCATTCCGCTGATGCGAAAGCTTCGCAATCTGTACAAGAAGATGGTCGACCTGGAAAACCGCCTGGATAAAGAAGAAAAACGCCAGACGCTTCCGGACGACGACATCTACGCGATGGAAGAAGAGCTTTCCGGAATCGAATCGCTGTGCATCGAGCGGGCGGAGGGTTTACAGGATCGACTTATTCGCATTCAGCGCGTTTTTTCAGAATACGAAGACGCCAAGCGACAGCTTTCTGGCGGGAACCTGCGTCTTGTCGTTAGTATCGCCAAGAAATACCGCAACCGTGGCCTAAGCTTTTTGGACATTATCCAAGAGGGCAACACCGGGTTGATGCGTGCGGTGGACAAGTACGAATACAAACGTGGCTACAAGTTTAGCACGTACGCGACCTGGTGGATTCGCCAAGCGATTACACGGGCGATCGCGGACCATGCCCGAACGATTCGGATCCCGGTTCACATGATCGAGACGATGAGCCGCCTTCGAAATATCTCAAAGGCGCTTCTTCAAGACCTTGGTCGTGAACCGACGATCGAAGAGATTTCCAAGAAGGCGGACATGGAGCTTTCGGAGTGTCGGCGCGTCTTAAAAATCTCGCGTCATCCCATTTCGCTGGACCGCCCCGTTGGCGAAAGCGAAGACTCGTACTTTGGCGACTTCATTGAAGACGCCGCGGTTGAGTCGCCGGTGGGAACCGCTGGCGGCGGAATGCTCAAGGATCGCGTCGAGGAAGTGCTCAAGACGCTGACGTATCGCGAGCGCGAAATTATCAAGCTGCGATACGGCATCGGCGATGGCTACACCTATACGCTTGAAGAGGTCGGCAAAATCTTCAAGGTAACGCGCGAGCGCGTTCGACAGGTCGAGGCGAAAGCGATTCGCAAGCTGCAACACCCGGTTCGCTCGCGAAAGCTCGAAGGTTTCCTTGAGAACCTAGAGCCCGCATCGACTGGTTGATGGCTGCTCCAAGAACTTCTTGACGAGTAGCCACAGGCGATGCTGATGTGGATTGACTTAACGATGACCCGCGGACTTCGGTTCGCGGGTCTTTTCTTGCCACGGACGTAAAGCCTATCGGACGGTCCCTTGTTCCGATACTCCGATCGTTGATCGGGAACCGCTCGGTGCTTTAGTCTGAGCTAACGGCCAGTGCCGCCACGACCGATACGCCTCAAGTACCGCGCGATCCTCGTCTTACTCAAGCGCGGATGGTTGAGGTTCGTCGATGACACGCCAAGAACAGGCCCAGTCGCGCAGTCGCCCGCTCCGTGGGTTCAGCCTAGTTGAGGTCGCCTGCGTTGTCGTGATTATCGGAGCGCTCTCCGCGATCGCGGTCCCTCGACTGAGCAACTCCATCGCCCTCTCACGCGTTGACGCCGCCGCACGGCGGATCGTCGTGGACCTCGACTATGCCAAACGAGAAGCCATCCGTTCCAGCACGAATCAAAGAGTTCGGTTTAGACCTTTGACGGACGAGTATTCCATTGAAGGCCTGTTAGACCCTGACCATCCGGGCGGAGTGTACGTGGTATCGCTTCAGGACGAGCCGTACGGCGCGACAATCGTCTCCGTGAACTTCCCAGCCGGCAATGCGGAGAGAGTCATTTTCGACATCTACGGTGTCCCCGACAGCGGAGGTTCAGTCGTCATCAGCGTCGGCAACTACACGCGGACGATTACCATCGGCACCGCGACGGCGAATGGGAAGGCGACCGTACAATGAGATGCTCTTTCCAATCTAACTCCTTCCCGCGGCGACACCGATTCGCGCGTCGCGGATTCACGCTGGCAGAGCTGGTGGCGAGCATGGCGATCCTGACGATCCTTATGGGCGCAATGACATCCGTGATCGTCGTGGCGAGTCACGCGATCCCAGACGCCGAAGATCCGGTGCAAACGAAGCTGGCGACGATGGACGTCGTGGATCAGATCGGGCGCGAGCTGTACTACGCGACGACGATTACGGAGGCAACCGCCACGGCTTTCACCTTCACTGTTCCCGATCGAGGTCATGGGGCAGCCGGGCAAGAGACAATCCGCTATGCGTGGTCGGGCACGGCGGGCGACCCGCTGACGCGACAATACAACGGCGGAACGGTCGTCAACCTATCCACCGATGTGCAGGTGTTCAACCTCGCGCTCTCCAGGCGCGTAGGGGAATTGCAAGACATGCCCAGCGTGCTATTGATGGTCAACAATGACGTGACGCCAAGCGCTCAGGACCTCGCCAAGCAATCGATCATGGAATCATGGGGTTTTTTAGTTCAGCTTTCGTCAGTGCAACGCACGCTTGCGGAACAGCGCGTCATCTTGCAGACCTCGGACGTCATCTATCTCGCCAAGGACATTTCGACCGTTCCGGCAATTTTGAGCACTGATCCGTCCGTCGGAATCGTATGCGAAGAA